>JAAFHV010000120.1:0-20561 GCA_013297655.1 Myxococcales bacterium
TCGATTCTGCGGGGACGGCTCGATTCTGCGGGGACGGCTCGATAGCTCGGCGGGAGTCTCTCGGAGGCGGGGGTGAGAGGATCCTCTCGTGTGCGGGGAGAAAGGATCCTAATGGGGGCGCGATGTCATCGTCAGTCGCGAGGGGCCTCTTCGTCGTGGTCGGGGCGCTTTCGTTCGGGACGGGGTGCGTGAAGAACGTGGCGCAGCCGGGGTGCCCGGCGCACGGGGGGCTGCCCTGGTACGAGGCGACCACGAAACACTTCGTGGTGCGGACGGACATGGAACAGAGCAAAATCCGCGCGACGGTCGAAGAGCTCGAGAGAGGGTATTCCGAGCTCGCAGCGGCGGCGTTCCCTCGTGGTGTGGGGAACGCGGAGAGGCTCACCCTCGTGCTCCTCCACGACCAGCGCGAGGTATCGGAGTATTGGCCCATGCTCGGCGGCTTCTCGGCAGAGAGGCTCGGGGGGGATATCGAGCACGCGCCTACCCTCGTGTTCGCGGGAGCGGGATATCCGCCCGCGGTGCGGATGACGTTCCTCCACGAGCTCACCCACAGGTTCGTAGCCTATACGTACGGCCCGACGCCGATGTGGCTCAACGAAGGCCTCGCCATGTATTACTCCACGTTACGGGTGGAGAACGGCAAGATGATCTTGGGCGACGTGGTGCCCGGGGCCTACGCGCCGGCCGGCGTCGCGCCGAGCGTTCGTGACCTGCTCGCCGCCAACCAGTCCACGTTTTATGCCAAAGACGTAGCCATTCCTTATCGGCGCGAAGAGGTGCGAGCCCTCTATTACAGCGCCGCGTTCGCGTTCGTTCACTACCTCAGTAACGGACCCGCGAGCGAAGACGATCTGCTCACCCGCTTCCGCCTCTTGAAGTCTTCGCTCGGCGAGGGAAAGAGCTTCGCCGAGACATGGCCGAAGACGGTCGGCGAAGTGCCGCTCGACACGCTCGAGCGCGAATACCTCCAGTACGTCGGGAACTGGAGCTGGGACAGGTTCGTGCACAATGCACCGAAGCTCGACGTCGCGCCGCTCGAGACGATTCGCCCCCTCGCCGACTACGAGATCGACCTCGAATGGGCGCGGCTCCTCTGGGGCGACAAAGACACGCGCCCGCTCGCGAAGGCGGCACTCGAGGCGGCGAGCTCGCACGCCCCCGACTCGCCCGAGGTGGCGTATGTCGCGGGGAGCCACGCGCTCCAGGCCGAGCCGGCGGAGGCGCGCGCGCGCTTTCACGACGCGCTCGAGAAGAGCGCGAACGACCCGCGCTTTCTCTATGGATACGCGCTCGCGCTCCACCGCGAGTGGCGCGGAAAGCCGATGCCGGAGGACACGATCCAAAAGCTCCACGACACGCTCACCCGCCTCGAGAAGGTCGCGCGCACGACGGACGAGCTCTCCCTCGTCGCCGACTACCACGTCGCGTCGCGCGACTTGGAGGCCGCGCGCCTCGGCGCCGAGAAGGCGATCGCGATCGATCCGGGGTACTTCGGAGGGCGCGTCACTCGCGCGATGGTGTACTTTGCATCGAATCGCTTCGCGGAGGCGGTCGCGGACCAGGAGCGCGCGATCTCGCTCTTGCCGGACGGAGTTTCGGCGCACGGCTTCCTGGTCGATCTCGCGAAGTACCGCGCCGCGCGAGACGCCGCGCCCAAGTAACCCACGTCGCGTGGCTCGCGATTAGATCCCTCGCAAGATACCGAACGAAACACCGAGCTCGAACACCGGATACGCGCCTTGCATGGTGCCGCAGTCGCCAACCGGGAAGCAGCGCTGGGCGCCGGGGAAGACGAACGCGCCGCCGCGTAAATCGAGCCCGAGGGTGAAGAGCGGGTGCATTCGCCAGTTGCCGCCCAAGCCGACGAGCCCTTGGAGCCCCTCGGTCCGTATCGATACGGTCTTTACGCCGTAGTTCGACGGGACCGTGTTGCCGACCGCGTTGGCGTACCTATCGGCGAGCATGACGAGGCCCGCGCGCGCGCCGACGAAGAATTCCCAAGAGCCACCCTCGGTGAAATAGTAGCGACCCTCGGGGGCTATTTGGAAAAACCCCTTTTCGTGGGTCCGCGGGAGGTCGGTCGTGCCGGCGTACGGGCTCGTGGTGAGCGCGAAGAGCCCGAGCGAGGCGGTGGCGCCGAAGGCGAGCCTGTCGGCGCGATAGTGGAAATGGAAGCCGATCGGGAGCTGCAAATCGGCGCCCGAGCCGATGGTGCGGTTCGTCTCCAACACCCCCGCGGTGGGGAGCACCAACGAAGCGACCTCGATCATCGCGTGGAGGCGAGGGCCGGGCGCGGGCTCGGACTTCTCGTCTGCCGACGCGACCGAGGGAGCTGCCAATGAGCACACGAAGGCGACCGCGACCGCGAGCCCACGCTTCAAGACATGCATACTACAACCATCGAGAGCTCGAAGACGACGGCGCGGGAGCGGTGGGCGCGGTTGGAGGCGTGGTCGGCGCGGTCGGCGGCGTGGTGGGCGGGAGGCCGGGCACGAGGGTGCCTTGCGAGGTGACGGTGCGCTCGCTCTTCGTGGGCACTCCGTCGACGTTGGCGGTGAACACGACTTGGAACGTGCCCGCCTCGAGGAACGCGAAGCCGCCGCGGTAAATGCCATTCGCGCCCGTCGCGGGCATCTTCGCGGCGGCGAGGGTCGAGCCCTGAACCACGAACGATGCGTCCGTCACGCGTGCCTTCGCGGGGCTCACCCGCGCGACGAAGGTGACGGTTTGGCCGACGCGCGGTTTGTCCGGGCTCACGTCGACCGTGGTGGTGGTTTGTGCGGTCGGGGCGGGCCCGCCCTGCTGCTGCGGTGGCTTCGACGAGAGGGGCGCGACGGTGGGAGCCTCGGGCGCGAGCTTGCCGATCTCGGCCTCGAGCTCCTCCACGAGGCGCTTCGCGGAGGGATCCGAGGGATCGAGGTCGGAGGCTATTTTTGCGATTCTTAGCGACTCGGGAGGGTTTCGCTCGACGCGCGCGAGCGTGACGAGCTCGTCGGCCGCGCGCTCGCGGACCTCGAGGAGGCGCGGCTCGTGAGGCCAACGCTGGAGCGCGAGGGCGGTGATCTCGCGCACGTTCTCGCCCGGCGGCTCGTAGAGGCGGTGCGCCATGAGGGCCGCCGTCGCGCGCGACACTTCGGCCTCGAGCGCGCGGTCGGGACCGATGCGGCCCATCTTGTAAGCTACACCTACCGAGAGCAGCACCCCGACCACGAAGCACACGAGCACGAGCGCGACGAGAGAGCTTCGTCGCGTTCCCTCGGTTCCCTCTTCGGTAGACGTGATCCGCGGCGCGCTCGGCGAGGACTCGCGCATGCTGGGCTGCGAGGGGGTCGCCGGCTGCGTGGACGCGGGGAGCGCACGCGCCGACGACGGAGCGCGCACCACGGGCGACGAGGGAGAGAGCGCGGTCGCCGGAGAAGGAGTGAGCCGAACCGGGACCGGCTCGTCGTCCATGGTCTCCTCGACGGCGGGCAGCAGCGCGTCGGGGGGAGTCCAGCGAACGGTGGCGCTGCCCGGCAGCGACGGGACCTCGGTGCCCCCCGGGCGCTTCGCCGACTCCAGCGTAGGGCGCGCCATACGCTCTTGGTCTTCCGCGGAGATGTCGTGTTTCTTGGTTCGCTCGAGGCTCGCGAGCTTCAAAATGCCACTCGGGCGACGACCGAGACCGGCGAGGGGGCCGATGTCCTCCGGGGCGAGGCCGCCACGAATGGCCGCGTCCGCGATCGCACGACCGAGGGCGCGCGCGTCGGGCAGGCGCTGGGCGGGGTTCTTCGCGAGATTGGCCATGATCACGTCGGCGATCGGCTCTGGCACATACGCGCCGCGAGCGTGCGAGCGCAGCGGCGGGGGGGTGTCGTGGATCTGCGAGAGCAGCATCGCGACGGCCTGCTCGTTCTCGAACGGCGTGTGGCCGGAGAGCATTTGATAGAGCAACGTGGCAATCGAATACACGTCGCCCGCGGGATTGACCGTTTCGCCAGAGGCGCCTTCGGGCGAAATATAACGTGCAGTGCCGAAGATGAGCCCCGCCGCGGTGGCCATCGACTGCTCACCCCAGTTGATGCGCGCGATACCGAAGTCGAGCACCTTCACGAAGTCCAAATCTTCGCCCCGGCGCACGAGCATGACGTTCTCGGGCTTCAGGTCGCGGTGCACGATGCCTTGCGCGTGCGCCTCGCCCACCGCGTCGCAGAGCTGGAGCCCGATGTGGAGCGCGCGGCCGAGCGGCATCGCCCCCGACGACGCCGCGAGCGCGCTCTGGAGCGACATGCCGTCGAGGAACTCCATGACGATGTACATCGCGCCATCCGGGAGCTGCCCCGCGAGCAGGACCTGGACCACGTTCGGGTGCTGCAGGCGCGAGGCGACCTTGGCCTCGCGCGTGAAACGTGTGACGAGCTGGGTGTTGGCGGAGAGCTCGCGGTGGAGCACCTTCACCGCCACGTCGCGATCGATGCCCTTCTGGAACGCGCGGTAAACGCGGCCCATCGCCCCTACCCCCGCGAGCTGCTTGACCTCGATGTGGCCCGAGATTTCGCGCCCGAGGTACGGATCGGGGCCCTCGCCGGAGCGCGCGGAGCTGGTGCTGCTCTGCAAGGGTGCCCCGTCGTTCGGACAAAAGAGGGCATCTTGCGGGTATTTGGAGCCGCACGCAGGGCAGACCTTCGTGGCGAGCGCCGGGGCTGGATCCACGGGGCCAATGCTAACCGATGGAGGGCCAATTTCGCTACCGCGTCGAAGGGAGCAGCGAGCGGCGCGAGCACGAACCGGGCCCGCCGGCGGAACGCGCTGCGGCGAAGCACCGGAGCACCGCGAAGCCGTTGCAGAATGGCGATCGCCCATTTAGCGTGCGCCGCCATGTCGAAGCCTGTCGTCCTCGTCACCGGCGCCAACGGCGAAATCGGGCGGTCGCTCCTCCAAAAGCTCCACGCCGAGGGTCGCTACCGCGCCGTCACGGTCGACCTCACTCCGCTGCCCGAGCGGTACCGTCCGCTTTGCCTGGAGACGTACGCGGGCAACATCATGGACAAGTACCTCCTCGATCAGATCGCGGCGCACCACGAGATCGAGGTCGTGTTCCACTTGGCGGCGCTGCTCTCCACCCGCGGAGAGCGCGATCCGGAGCTCGCCCACCAGGTGAACGTGGAGGGCACGCTCCACCTCCTTCGCATGGCGCAGAACCAGTCGGGTCGCCTCGGGCGCGCGGTGCGCTTTATTTTCCCGAGCAGCATCGCCGTGTACGGCCTGCCGAGCGTGGAAGAGAAGGCGAAGGCGGGCAAGGTGGTGGAGGACTCGTACAACGTGCCGATCACGATGTACGGCTGCAACAAGCTCTACTGCGAGCACCTCGGCCGTTACTTCACGCAGCACTTCCGTCAGCTCGGGGCGCTCTCCAGCGCGGCGCGCCTCGACTTTCGTAGCCTGCGGTTCCCGGGGCTCATCTCCGCCGACACGGTGCCGACCGGCGGCACGAGCGACTTCGGCCCCGAGATGCTGCACGCCGCGGCGAAGGGCGAGAAGTACGCCTGCTTCGTCCGCGAGGACACGAAGATCCCCTTCATGGCGATGCCAGACGCGGTGCACGCCCTCATGGGAATGCTCGAGGCCGATCGCGCGAAGCTGACCGACAGCGTCTACAACGTGGGCGCCTTCAGCCTCTCCGCGAAGGACATCGAGCAGCGCGTCCGTAAGCACTTCCCCGACGCCGACGTGACCTACGCCCCCGACGCGGTGCGGAACAAAATCTGCGACTCGTGGCCGGAAGATCTCGACGACACCCGCGCCCGCAACGACTGGGGCTGGAAGCCGATCTGGGACGTGGAGCGCGCGTTCGAGGAGTACCTGCTCCCGTCGATCAAAAAGCGCTACGCGAAGGAGTGAGCGCAGGCTCCGTGTAGGTTACACGCGTACACGCAGTGGGGCGCGGGATCAGGGCGCCCCTGGCACGCCGATGTGGGCATGGGGCGCGCTCTCCTGCGAGACGAGCTTGCCGCGGAGCCCCCAGAACAACGCGTGAACGACGAACACCGCGACGAACGTGAAGAGCGGACCGCGGAGAGGGTGTGGGGCCGGCGCGGGCAGCTTGCTCGTCGCGTGAAGACGCGCGATTTCAGCGCGAACCGAGGCATTTTCAACCTCGATCTCTCGCGCGCGATCTTCGAGGACGGCGAGGTTTCGACGGAACGGATCGCTCATCTCGACCTCGTCATAGTTGGCACTTGATGGTACGCGCCGCCGGATCGGGACCGCCCGTCATGCGCGCGCAGCTCGCGAGGGTGACCACCAAAACAGCGAGCCACGCGACCACCGCGAGCGGGCCTCGGCGCGGACGAAACGACTCGAGCGCGTGGCGCTGGACGCGGGCAGTCGCCTCGTCGCGCGAGGCCGCGAGGGCGGTCGCGAGGGCTCTTTTTTCTGCTTCGAGTCGCGCGATCCGAGACAGCAGCGCGCCGTGGGCATGATCGTCCGGGCTCATCGGCTTCGAGCGTAGCAGCCGCTCGAGAGGTACGAAAGGAGACGACCGCTCAGCGCTTCGGGCGACGAAACGCGACCACTCCGCCCATGGGCTGCGGCTCCGGATCGAGCGGCGGGAGGGCCTCGACGAGGCGTTCGATCCGCGGGAGGGCCTCTTGTGCCGCCCGTTCGGCGCGGAGCTCGTCGAAGATGGCGTCGTAGACGATCACGAGCACGTAAATTCCCGCGAACGACACGGCGTAGTGGCCGTTCGTGGAAGTCGCCTCTACATCGCGCAGGTGCTTTCCCCGTTTTACGTCGTGGACCACGGCCTGCGTTCGCACACGCGCCGCCGCGGAGTCCGACAACGCGAGAACACGTGCATCGTGCGCATCGTTGGAGGAGGCCAGGGCGTCGCGTGCATCCCGCGCATCACGTTCGTCATGCTCGTCGAAGAGCGAGGGCGAGGAGGCTTCGTCGGCGAGATCCGGCACGTCGACCAGCTTTTGCTGCGAAACCTCGGCGAGCACGTCGCGCGCGGGCACGCGGCGCGGACGGGCGATCGCGCTCCCCCACACGACCGGCGAGTGGGCGTCGATCACGAGCGCGTCGAGGGCCTGGGCGCGCTGGGCGAGGGCACGAAGCTCCTCCCGAAGGCCTGCTTCGGGCGAGAGCCGGAGGTGCGGCGCATCGGCCTCGTCGAACGAGCTCGAGAACGAGGTCGCGAGCATGTCGAGGCGGCGCGCGAGGGCGGCGTGCTCGGCCGGCACCTCGACGAACGTCGCGACGAGGTGCCTCCCGTCCGGGAGCTTGGCGACGAGCGCGTTCGCCACGTGGTCGGGCGGATTGGCCATCACGCGGACGTCGTCTGCGCCGATGTCGCGGCGAACCAAAGCAACGAGGCGTTCGAGTGCGGGGTCCTCCATGGCGACTTCGATCGGTACCACAAGGCGAGCGCGGGTGAGCGAGGCACCTTGCTACGTCGACGACGGCCGCTAAATTTCCCTGCAACGAGGGCGTCGTGTCGCTCGCTAGCGCGCAGGGACCACCCCCTCGGACGACCGCGGCGCCGCGCATCCCGAGAGCGGACGAGACCGCCACCGCCGCTCGCGCACCAGCACCAGCATGCGGACTCCTTCGCGCCTCGAACCTGCAAACCATGAGAACCTCCCACGATCCGATATGAGCGACGAATCCATCAAGAAGATCCCCGAGTCACGCCTCGGTCGCCTCGCCCGCCTCGCCAAGCTCGGGGTCACCGCCGGCGCGAGCGCGCTCCGCGGAAACGACGGAAAGGCCGCCGCCGACAAGGCCGCCGAGGTGCTCGGCACGTTGCGGGGGCTCGCCGCCAAGGTGGGTCAAATGGCAAGCTACGTCGACGGTGTGGTGCCCGAAGCGCAGCGCGAGGCCTACGAGGCGTCGCTGCGCATGTTGCGCTCGCAGGCCCCGCGATCGTCGGCCGCCGAGATCCGCGCCATGATCGAGGGCGAGCTCGGCGCGAGCATCGGGGAGCTCTTCACCGACTTCACCGACGAGCCCATCGCGAGCGCTTCGATAGGTCAGGTGCACGCCGCGACGTTGCTCGACGGGAGGCGGGTCGCGGTAAAGGTGCAACATCCACGCATTCGAGAGGCGGTCGAGAGCGACCTCGCGAGCGCAGGAATCCTGGAGAATTTCGCGGCCCTCGGCGGTGCGCGAAGGCTCGACTCGAAGGGGCTCCTCGAGGTGATTCGCTCCCGCTTCCGCGAAGAGCTCGACTACGAGCTCGAGGCGACACGCATCACCGAGTTTACGCGCGTGCACGCCGGCGACCCGAGCGCGCGGGTGCCCGTGCTCGTGCCGGAGCGCTCGTCCAAGAGCGTGCTCACGACCGAGCTCGTCACCGGCCTCACGTTCGAGGAGGCGTGCGAACGCCCCGTGTCCGAGCGCGAAGCGTGGGCCGAGACCATGTGGCGCTTCGTGTTCAAGGGCAACATGGTCGGCGGCATGTTCAACGCCGATCCGCACCCGGGGAACTACATCTTCCACGAAGGAGGCAAGGTTACGTTCCTCGACTACGGATGCGTGCAGGTGATCCCGGCCGACACGATAGGTCACGCGACCGCGCTCCACCGCGCCGCGTGCGACGGTGACGAGGCCGCCTTCGCCGACTCCGTTCGCAAAGTGCTGAAGACCAAGCCCGGCCGCCAAGAAGACCTCTCGATCGCCTATTCTCGCCGGTGCTTCGAGCCGCTCTTCGACTCGCCCTTCCGCATCACCCGGGAGTACGCGGGCGGTCTCGTGGGCGGCATGCAGGAGATGGCGAAAGAGGTACGCAAGCTGCCCGATCGTGAGGTGTTCGCGATGCCGAGCGAGATGCTCTTCATGAACCGCTTGCAGTTCGGGTTCTATTCGGTGCTCGCCCGCCTCGACGTGACGATCGATTACCGTCGCGTCGAAGAGGAGTTCTTGCCACCGGCGACGTGAGCACGAAAGCTCCGCGCTGCCGCGGTGCACCGAGGTCGGGTGTACTTGCATGCATCGACACACCTCCCGCTCTCGAGGCTCGCGGTCCTCGACCGCGGGCGGAGGTCGCTCGGGCGACGCTATTTTTTCCCCGAAAGGAGAGAACCTTCACTACCCTTCGCCGCCTCTCTTGCCCTCGAGGTTGCCGATGTCACGACGCGCTCTTTTGGTGACGATCCCCTTCGTTTCGCTGCTCGCGGCGTGCGGCGCCGGCCAAGTGGGCGAGGCGGTTCGCCCGAAGGAGGCCACCGGCGCGCAAGCGATGGGCGAGAGCCTGGGCGCGAGCGACGTGTGCAGCGCAAAAGCGACGAACGAGCCCCTCGTCGTCGACTGGAAATCGTCGGACCGGACCGACCTCGAGCTCGGCATGCGCGACGGGGTCGTGGTCGTCGCGTTCGACTGCAAGTCGCTCCGGATCGTCAAAGGGTGTCGCGTCTCGGGCTCGTACGCGTATGCCGGGGTGAGCCGCAAAGAAGACGTGGTCCAGCTCCGCAACGCCGACGACCTCGCCGCGAATCTCCCTCTTTCGGCGGGCAAGCTCGGCGCCGAAATCAAACGCGGGAGCGCCCTCGACCTCGCGCTCGTGACCGTGGGCAGACGCAGCACCACCGCGAGCGGCTTCGCGCTCCCGGACCTCGTCGGCACGTGCGGCGGGGCCACCCACTTCGTTCGCGCGGCCTACCTCGGCGCTTTCGCGATGGGCACCGGCACGAGCGGGAAGGCCCGCGCGGCGGCGGAGCTTTTTGGCGCGGGGGTGTCGGGAGGCTCGTCGAGCGAGCGCAACACCCAAGTCACGGACGGAGATTTGGCGGAGTGCAAGAAGTCCACCGCGGACTCCCCCAAGCCACCAGAACAATGCCAATCGGCCCTCCGCATCGAGCTCCTGCCGATTCCTGCCGAGCGCGCCGCGACCGCGGAAAAGAAGCCCGATCGTGAGGACCAGAAGGTTCGCTGCGGCGATGGTTTTGCTTGGTCCGGCTCGGCGTGCGTGAAGGCGGGCGAGTCGAAAGATGTCGCCGAGTGCGATCACAAAGACCTCGCCGCGTGCACCGCCGCCTGCGAAAAAGGCCAAGCCGCGAGCTGCATGTACGCGGGCTACTTGGAAAAGCCGATGCGCCTCGCGCTCTTCGAGAAGTCGTGCGCGCTCGGTTACGCCGGCGGCTGCTACGCGCACGGGGATCGCTCGATGACCGAGCGTATGCGTAAGGGCGCGACCGACGCCGAGAAGGCAACGTTGCTCGCCCAAGCGCAGAAACAAATGGACCGCGCGTGCGACCTCGGCGACGCGTGGGTGTGCTGGAACACCTCGTCTTGGTACGAAGCGGTCGGCGGCGGCGACTGGCCACGAGACCTTCCCAAATCGGCCGCACTCGCCCGCCGAGGCTGCGATCTCGGCTATGCCCCCGCGTGCCTCACCACCGCGAACAAGCTGCTCGCGGGCCAGGGAACGGCCAAAGACGCCGCCACCGCCGAGCTTCTTTTGAAGCGCGCGTGCGACGCAGGAAAATCCGAGAACTGCGAGCGACTCGGCTCCGTTTATGCCAATGGCGATCTCGGCGCGAAGGACGCCCCGAAGGCGCTCGCCGCCTACACCCGCGCTTGCTCTTACGGTGGTGCGCGTGCGTGCCACACCGCCGCCCTCATGCTGAAGAGCGGCGACGGTGTCCCGAAAGACCCGTCTGCCTCGATCGCGATGCTCCAAAAAGGCTGCGATCCGAAGGCGCCCGGCTGGGACGCGTGTTTCGCCCTCGGCGAGGCCTACGAGCAGGGCGAGGGCACGACCAAGAACATGCCCCTCGCGGCCGAGATTTACGAGCGTGGCTGCATGAAAGGCGGGTGCCGTCGCGCGGGCGAAATTTGGGAGAAGGGCATTGGCGTAAAGGCCGACCCCAAGAAGGCACTCGAGCTCTTCACCCGCGCCTGCCACAACGGCGGCGACGTGAAGGCCTGTGAGCGTCAGGGCGCCATCCTGGAGAAGTCGGACAAGCCCAAAGCGCTCGCCTTTTATGCCGACATCTGCGGCCGGATGGGCAGCGCTCCCGAGTACAAATCGCTCTGCGATCACGCCACGAAGCTGGGAGTGAAACCGGATACCCGAAAAGGCGGGATCTTTCCCCCGAACATCAAGTGAGCTGACGTCGCACCCTCGAGCCTCGGGGAGAGGCGGGAGCCTCGCTCGGGTTCAACCCGATGAGAGAGCGTCGGTCCGACACGTGGCGCCAGCGAAGGCAGGGGCCCGCGCCTCGGCGTGACACGCGCTGCGCGGTCCGCCGAGGAGCTGCACGTCGCGCCGAACGCGACGGCGGGTCACTCGTTCGTCAGTCGGTGCAGGGAGCGGCGTCGTAAAAATCGGAGGCGGCGGCGATCTCCTCGGACGACAAGAGACGCACGACGTCAGCGTCGCGTTTTGCATCGCGTTGATTTTCTTGGCGAAGGGGAGCAGCAGTCTGAGTTTCAATCGCGGACTGGGTCATAATCGATCCGGTATTCAATGAACGTGCCGCTCCTTCATTACGGGTAGTTGGCGGTCTTTCGGGAGCCAAACGCGAAGGGTGCTTCGCACGTGGGCCGCATGGCATCGTACGCGTTGCGCACCTTGGAGCATGCGTCTCGCGGCGTCATGACACGCGCGTTTCAGGCTGAATTTCTAACATTTTCGTTGGTTTCAACGTAAGTTTGCGACGCGGCGCAGCTCACGGAATTCCGTCCCCAGCCACGCGCCGGCGCGCGACGTGGCGGTAGAGGCTGGTCGCGCTGGCGGCCTCGAGGTGGGCTCGGCGAAGGCCGACGCTCGAGGCGATCCGGTGCTCGATGGCGGCGCGATCGGAGCATACTCGCGCCCCGAGAATGCCGAAGAAGGGCCCTGGCACCTACGACGAGAAGCGCGATCCGGAGCTCACCAACGAGCCGTTCGGAGAGGCCGCGACCGAAGGTGCGCAGACGCTGGTGGGGGCGTTCGTGGTGCACCTCCACGACGCGACGCGGAGCCACTACGACCTCCGCGTCGAGGCCAATGGCGTGCTCGCGAGCTTCGCCGTTCCCCGCGGTCCGAGCCTCGATCCGGAGACGAAGCGCTTCGCCGTTCACACCGAGGATCATCCGCTCGAATACCTGGAGTTCGAGGACGTGATCCCGGAGGGCCAATACGGCGGGGGCCCGATGATCGTGTGGGACCGCGGGACCGTGCGTTACCTCGAGGGGCCGAGCGAACGTGGCATTCCCGACGGGAAGCTCGACATGATGCTCAGCGGAAGAAAGCTGCGCGGCCGTTATGCCTTGGTGAAGCTGAAGAACGAGCCCAAGGGGTGGCTCCTCATCAAGAAGAAGGACCCCTATGCGATCGTGGGAGTGGCGGCGGAGGAAGACATCGTGCGCCTCGAGCGCTCGGTGCTGTCCGGCCTCACCGTTTCGGAGCTCGAGCGCCGCGAGGCGATTGGCGAGGCCCTCGTCGCGAGCGCGAAGAAGAGGCTCGGCGCCGCCAAACGAAAATCGCCGGAGCCGATGACCACGTTTCCGTTCGCCACCTACGTCGAGCGCGACGCGCTCCCCGAGGGCGACGCGCACACGTTCGAGATCGAGCTCGACGGGCTGCCGGCGCGGGTAACGAAGGCAGGCGAGCAGGTGACGCTCGTGGAGCGCAACGAGCCAACGCGGCGCGATCTAGCGCTATTTTACCCGGAGATCGTGAGAGCGGTGCGCGCGCTCGCGCCGAACGAGATCGTGCTGGAGGGCACCGTCGTCACGTTCGACAACACCGGCGCGCCGAGCGTGGCGAAGCTGGCTGCGCGCGCGCGCACGGTGGCGAAGGGCGATATCCACCTCGCGCAACTGGAGGCGCCGGTGACGTTCGTCGCCGACGATCTGTTGACGATCGGCGACGAGCCGGTCCACCGCCTCGCGTTCGACGAGCGACGCGCGTTGCTCGACGAGACGGTGAAGGGCGAAGGCGTGATTCGCACGAGCCCGCTCCTCCCCGGCCCCGCGAGCGTCGCGCGCAAGATCGCCACCGACCTCGGGGTTCGGCGGGTGCTCGCCAAGCGGACCGACGCGCCATACGCCCCGGCGACGAGCCTGCGCAAAGGCACGAGCGGGGGCCCCGACTCTACACGCCAGGGCGACGGCCACGTGCGTGTCACCTTCGGAGACCACACCGAGCTCACCCGCGTGGAGCACGGGAGCACCAAAGCTGCGCTCCGCGAAGTGCGCATTACGAACCCGAGCAAGATCTATTTCCCCGAGCGCGGCTACGAGAAGGCGCGTGTGGTGGGGTATTACCGCTCCGTCGCGAACGTGCTCTTGCCCCACGTGCGTGGCCGACCCGTCACCGTGGTGCGGTATCCCGACGGGGTGCACGGAAAGAGCTTCTTCCAGTGGAACGTGCCACCGCAAATGCCGGCCTGGATGCGCACCGTCGCGTTCAAAGACGAAGAGTCCGAGCGCACGAAGCGCGGCTTCATGCTCGACGACCTGGAGAGCCTGACGTACGTCATCAACCTCGGGACGCTGCCCATTCACGTATTTTCGTGCAAGGCCGAGTCGCTCGCACAATGTGATTATGTGGCGATCGACTTCGACGTGAAGCTCGCGAGCCTCGACGCGGCGATCGTGCTCGCCCACACGTTGAACGAGCTCCTCGGCTCGATCGGGATGACCGGATTCGCGAAGACGTCGGGCCAGACCGGGCTCCACGTGCTGGTGCCGCTCGGGCCGGGACACGGGTATCCCACCGCGCGCGCGATGGTGGAGTTGCTCGGCCGGCTGCTCGTGCAGGCGCACCCGGAATTGGCCACGATGGAGCGTGTCGCGGGCAGGCGCGGGGCGAAGGTGTACGTCGACACCGGGCAGACCGGGCCGACACGCACGCTGGTCGCCGCGTATTCGCTGCGCGCGGTCGCGGACGCCACTGTGAGCTACCCGCTCGCGTGGAGCGACGTAAAAAAAGGCCTCGACCCTGCGGCGTTTACCCTCGAGACGGTGCCCGAGCTCGTGAAAAACCGCGTCTGCCCGATGGCCTCGTTCGACGAGGTGGTGCCCGATGTGGCTCGTGCGGTGGCGAAGCTCGGGGAGCGATTCGCGAGGTCGTGAGCCGCGGGCGTTGCCCTGGGCGACGGCACCTCAGTCGTCGAACGTGACGGAGCCGCTCACCACCCGGCAACCGGCTGGTCGGGCCCCCGCCGCGATCGCGGGGGCATCCAAGGCGGGGAGGTCCGCCGAAGGACAGGCAACGACGAACACCAGATACTTGCCACTCGGGTCGCGAAAGAGCACCTCTCGCGCCCCGTAGACACGCGCGCTCCCCCCTTCGTCGACCTCCACCGGCGGCGCCCATGCCTCGGCCCTTCCCCCGCGAACGAGGACGAAGCGCGCGGTGACCGGAGCCATCGCGCGTAGGTCGGGGCGAACGACGAGCTCGAATGGCGCGCCTCTCGCGAGGTGCACGTCCACCGTGTCATGCGGCCCCCCCGCGCGCACGACCGCGCGATTGCCCGCGATGTGAAGCGTGTACTCCGGCAGCGTACGCTCGCGAATCGTGGACGCCCCTACGACGGCCACCACGAGGGCGGCGAAAGCCAAGATCCCCGCGACCCGTGCGCGCGACATACGCCGCGGCGCCTCCCGCGGAAGCACCGCGCGCACGATCGCGTCGAGGCGCTCGGCGGGCATCGCTTCCATCCGTCGCACGACGTCCGGATCTTCGACGCTCGGCTCTCGCCGCGCCGCTTCGCGGAGCAAAGCTTCGATCTCGTGGTCTTTCATGGCAGCTTCCCGCGTTCGGGGTCGAGCTCCACGATCGTATCGCGAACGAGAGAGAGGAGCCGGCTCCGCCACTGGTAGATCGCATCTTTGCTGAGGCCCGTCTCGGCGACGACGGACTCGACCGGGCGCTCTTCGATGACGAGGGCGTGGAAGAGGCCGAGCGCGCGCGGACCGAGTGACGCGCGTACCCGGTCGAGCACCTTGGCGTAAAGATCCTTCGCCGCGTGATTGCCCTCTTCGTCCGTACCGGAAGGGTGAATCGTGAGGTCGTCGCTGAGCACGACGTCGTCGCTCCAGGGGCGTTTTTTCCCGCTTCGAAAGATGGTCGCGACACGGTGCTCGGCGACGAGGCCGACGAAGTTCTTGAGGGAAAGTCCGCGGTCTCTGTTCCATGAACGGAGGACGCGCGCGTCGTGGGCAAAGAGTGACTCGAAGACCTCTTGAACGAGGTCGTACGTCTCGTGAACGACCTCGCGACCTTGCGCGCGGGTCGTCTCGCGGCGGGCGAGCGCGCGCGCGACTCGGAGCTGCACGACGGGCACGAGCGCGGTCACGAGCGCGCGGACGGCTTCGGGGTCCCCCGCGATGGCGCGGTCGAAAAGCGCCTCCTCGCCCACGGGGCCGTTGTACATGAACGGCACCGGAAGGGAAGATGCGTCGCCCCCTGCTCCTCGTCGCATTCGTCCTCGCGGCGTGCCAACGCTCGCCGTCGCCTCGCACTCGCACGCTCGACGTCGAGGTAGGCGGGTGCGCCGCGTTCAGTGTGGCGAACGGGTGCGCGCTCGCGAGTGACCGCAAGATTCGAGTCCACGTTCGAGAAGCGGATACTCGACCGACGTTCGAGCATGCGACGGCCACGCGAATCGCGAGCGCGGAGCCGGGCGAGCTTTACGAGCTCGTCGTCGCGGCGGGGGAGTCCGAAGTAGGAATTCACGCGACACCGCGCGACGGGGCCGCCGAAGCTCACGTTCCGGTTTATGTCGCGCCACAATTTCAAGAGCTTCGCGAGATCGATCGCCTGCGGACGAGCGGCGATCTGGAGGCGGCGTTGGTCCTCGCGAACGAGCGTGCACACGCCCACACGGCAGACGCCCACGAAAGGAACCTCGCGGAGGGCGCGATCGCACGGATCGCGCTTCGACGCGGCCAAAACGACGAGGCCGAGCGACGCCTCGCGTCCACCGTCGAAGTGGCCCTCGCACACGGCTGGCTCTCCGACGCTGCGGACGACACCTTCGCGCGCGCGTTCGTCCTCCACCAACGATCGCGTCGTTTCGCGGAGGCACGCGTCGCGCTCGACGCGCTCGAGCCACGCCTCGCGAGCTACGCCGACGGCCGCGCGAAGCTGCCGCTCTACCGTGGTCAGCTCCTCCTCGAGACGGGCGACTTGCGCGGTGCGCTTCGAGAATTTCGCGCCGCGGCGGACGCGACGACCCGCCTCGGCCTCGGGAGAGAGAGCCGCGCCGCGCGGCAGCTCCTCGCGCAAGCGTTGGCCAAGTCGGGGCGCGCGACCGAGGCGCTCACGCTCGTCACGACGGTGCGGCGGGAGGTCGCGCGCGCCGGCGACGCGACCGCCTGCGAGAGGATCGAGATCGCGATGGCGGCCGCCTACGTCGCGCTCCGGACGAGGGCAGCGGAAGATGGCGACACGCTGTCGCTCGCGCGTGAGGCGCTGTCGGTGCCGGGAGAGACCATCCGCGCCTGCGCCGACGTGTACCTGACCTCCCTCGTGTTTCTGCATACTGCACGCGTTTCGGTGCGGCGGGCGGACGTGGCCGCCACCCGAGAGGGGCTGTCCGCGTTTCGTGCGGGGAGCGCCGAGCCGCGCCTCACCGATACCCTCGAAGCGCTCGACGTGGAGGGGCGCCTCGCCATGCTCGAGCACGAACCGAAGCTCGCGATCGTGGCCTATCGCACGATGAAGGAGCTCGCGGCGCGCTCGCGGCGCGTGGAGCATCGTTGGCGTGGCGCGCTCGGAGTCGGCGCGGCGTTCGCTGCGCTCGGCAAGCGCCACGAGGCGATCGTGGCCTACCGCGAGGCGGAGGACGCGCTCGACGAGGATCGCAGCGCGCTCGACCTCGGCGACGGGAACACCGACTTTCTCCGCGAGACCTCCGAGAGCGCGTGGCTCCTCGCGGAGGCGCTCGCCTTCGAGGGGAAGGCCGCCGAGGCCGAGCTCGTCTTGCGGAGGGCGCGCGCGCGATCGCTCGCCATGGTCGCCGCGCTGGCGGAGGAGCGGGCACGCACACCGGAGGCCGACCGGGCCCTCGAGGGGGTCCGAAAAATGCGCGACCTCATCGACGCGGAGACCGCCCGCGATTGGCGACGATCGGCGGCCGAGCGTATCTCCGCGGAGGGCGAGCGCCGCGTGCGATTGGAGGCCGCGATAAGGGACTTGGAGACCGCCGCGCGCCTCGCTCCGTCGCGCATTTTGCCGACGACGGCGCCGCGGCCGCTCGAGCCAGAGACCGCCTCGCTCACCGTCGTCCGGCGCCGCGGAGCGACATCGCGTGCGCTTCTCGTCCTCGCGACCGTGGACGCGCGAACGATAGCCTACGGCGTTCCCCTCTCGACTCCGTTCGCGGAGGCCGACTTCGCGCGCGCGCTGCTCGACCCGATCGCGGGGTCGCTGACCCGGGTGAAGCGCGTTCGGGTCTTCCTCGCGCGCGACCTCGCAGACCTCGACGTCCACGCGCTGCCATACCACGGAGCGCCGCTGGTGAAGTCGTTCGAGGTGGTCTACGCGGAGGACCTCGGCGCACCGCGAGCGTGGGGCGTGGGGCCGGCCCTCGTCGTCGCCGACCCCTCCGACGACCTGCCGAGCGCGCGTTCGGAAGGGGAAATCGCGGCGCGCGGGCTCGCGCGTGGAGGCGCGACGGTGGTGTCCGTCTTCGGCCGCGACGCGACGGCGACGCGCGTACGAGCTGCCCTCGAGGAGGCTTCGTTCTTTCATTACGCGGGTCACGCGCGCTTCGGCGGTCCTGCCGGACTCGGCTCGGACCTGCCCCTCGCGGAGGGCACGGCGCTCACCTTCGCAGACGTGCTCGCCCTCCGGCGCGTGCCGCGAAGCGTCGTGCTCTCGGGCTGCGACGCGGGCAAGGGAGAGCTCGGGCTCGCGCGAGCGTGGCTCGTCGCCGGGAGCGAGGTCGTGGTCGCCCCCTCGCGCGTCGTGAGCGACGCGGCAGGGAAAGCGTTCGCGGAGTCGCTTCATCGCGCGACGAACGATCCATACGACCTCGTGCGCAGCGCGCGAACTGCCACTCTCGACGCCATCGCTCGTGGGGACTCGGAATGGCGCGCCTTTCGCACCTTCGTGCGGTGATCGACTTGACGAGCGAGAGCGCCTCATCCAGACTCCGGCGATGCGAACGAAGGAATGGGTCGGGGCGGGAGTGGCTATTCTCGGGCTCGCCCTCGTCGGGTGCGGCGCTTCGTCGGATAACCAAGTATCGACGACGGGACCTTCTTCGTTCGACGACGTCGAGGGTGCGTCGAGCCTCCCCCTTCCCGTCGACGTCGTGTCGATTCCGGCCGCTCCGGCGAGCGAAGAGGTGCGCGTCGTCCTGAAACGGCCTCGCTGCAGCCTGGCTGCTCCAGAAGGAAAACACGGGGTTTGGCGCATCGACACTCCTTTTCCTGGCGCTCCGGCGTCCATCCGTCGGTCCTTCTGTTCGTACCTTTGGGTCCCCGCCGAGGAGGGCGCGAGCCCCGAATTCGAGCGGCTGGAGCTGACACGGGCCGAGCAGCGTGTGATCTCGCTCGCGACGCTCCACTGCGAGCTCGGCGAGTGCAAAGCGCCGGAGATCGATACCGAAGAACTGGGGTCTGCGCGCTCCGCGGGCCCGGCGCCCAGAGGCGGAGGCGGCGGGTGCCCGGCGTGTGGAAGCGCGAATCGGACGCACTCGTATTTCATCTATCTTCATCACCCTATTCCGGGCGAGCGGGTGGCCCTCCTCCGTCGCTCTCCGCTCGGCACGGCCGAAGACTTGGGGACGATCACCGTCCCGCAGAATCAGGCGTTCGCCGTCCGTTATCGCGCGCGCGCGATACTCGCGGACGAGAGCGACGCGGCGGCCGCGCCCGAAGCGGTATGCCTTGCTCCCATCCAAGGCGACGCGCGACCTACCTCCTGTCCCGTCGACTTCTGACCTACCAACGAAGCGACATCGCGGCGCGTGCACGCTCGCGATAGAGAACGGACAGGCGAAGGTGCCACCCTCGCCTGCCCTCGTTCGTCAGTGGGTGGTGCGACCGCTCAGCGTGCGAGAAGGCGCCGTGCCCTCCGCGCGCGCCTTCGCCTCGGCTCCTGCCTTGTCGAGCACGAGCCCGCAGCGCGCCGAGCTCAAGAACGCCTCGATGACGGCCTTTCGCGCGGGGAGAAACTCCTGCGTGAGGGCGGGCGAGAGGGTCCTGTTTTCGCTCACGTGGACGAACCCGAGGCTTCGCGGCCAGGCCTTCGGCCCTCCGATCGCGCTGCTGAGCTGGTGGCAACCGGCGCACGACTGGGTGGTCGCGCGGGCGGCGATGTTGGCGGCCGTCAGCGTGGAGCCGATCTCTGCGAGGCGCGCGTCGATCTGCGCGCGCAGGTTCGGGGAGCTCGGCAGTTGAGTCGCGTACTCCTCCTGGAAGGATTGTGAGTTGCTCTGTCCGCCGTTGAACGTGTCTTCCGTCGACATGGTGATCTGATTGATGTCCGCGGCGGCGAGACCCGCGACGGAGTCGATGAACGCCGATCGGAACGCCGGCCCGCGCGGCTCGGGGTGGGACTCGTCGAAGAGCTCGTGAAACGGGTTATTCTTCACCGTGACCGGCTTCACGACGAGGTGCTGACACACGTCTGGGGGCCGTATCGCCGCGCGATCCGTCACGACCACGGGGCCGGGGGGCGGGCAAACCTTGGCGAGCTGGAACTCGCGAAGTTGCCACTGCGCGCCCATGAATTGGTTCGTCCGAATTTGGCCGGCGACGCCGCTCGGGAGCCCGTATCCGCCGCTCGCAGTGCCGAGGCCATAGTGAGCGGGGTGCACGACGGGCAAGAAGCCCGGGAGGCCGGCGAAGTAGATGGTCTCGAGGACGGTCGCGCGGGCGGCGGGGTCGGCGATGGTGCTCAGGCTCGCCCAAGCGTCGACGACGGGCCGGCACGCCGCGAGCCCCCCGCGCGGGTTCGGGTTGGTGAGCGCCCCCTCGAAGATGAAGAGCAAGCGCCGGCCGTCGGAGGTACCTCCGTTGCGTCCGTAGACGATGCGGTATTCGCCGCAGTGGGCTCCGTTCACCGGGGCCAAATCGAAGCGATTGAAGAGCGCGAGGGGAATCATCCCGTCCGCGCCACCGGCGAAGGGCGTCGTGGTCGCGAGCCTACCCTCCGGTCGCGGGCACTCTACCGGGAAGCCGTTGATCGCGCCGTTGCAGTGCAAATCGTCTTTACCGACGTTCTGCGTGTCCCACCATTGTTGGTAAAGCGAGAGGGCAGTTTGGCCCGGCTCCGCGCCCAGGCTCACGAGCTGATTCATGACCCGCTCGAACGGAAAGCGCGCCAAAATCAGCGGATCGGTGACCGCGAGCGAGCGCGCCGGATCGATCGTGACTCCCTTCTTCGAGAGGCAGACGTCCGGCGATTCCGCGAGCGCGGACGACGTGGACGAGACACCGTCGTCGGCGCTCGCGCAGGCAGCGACGCTCCCCAAGAGGCATAGGGGCAGGAGACCACGACGCACTACGAACGAACGAAACACCATGGGCAAGATCCTCTCGAGCTGGGCGGGGACGAGCGAAGAGAGGGCGCGGCGGAGCGCACACGTCCCCCGAGATGCGCTCCCCCGCTGTTCATGGCCTACGATCCGAGC
>JAAFHV010000120.1:20571-27261 GCA_013297655.1 Myxococcales bacterium
TCCTGACGAAAAATCTCCGCGCCAGCGTGCGATTTACGAAAGACCCGCTTTTTTTGGCGCGTCATATCGCGCCGCGAGCGACGCCGCGAAAGAGCTGCGGAGGCCACGGGCCGTTCGGGCGGGTCCCCACCCCTCGAGCGCCGCGGGGCTCGTCGCCCCCGTCGAAGCCCCAACGGCTACGAAGCTGGGCCCGCGCGCTCAGGGGGCGGCGGTCGCACCCGCGGACTCACTCGTGTGCTTGCCCGTCTTCGTCGATGGGCCGGAGGGCTCGCCGTCGTAGAAGATGCGTACGATCCCGAAGAAGAGCAGCGCCACGACGCCGACGGCGAGCACGATACCGCCGAGAGCGAGCCCGCGTCGATTGGACTTCAGGCTCTTGCCGGTATCGACCGCGCGCTCGGCTACCCGCCCGGCGAGCTCGGTCGCGGCTTGAAGGTGGAGCTGCCTCGCGGAGGGTGTCGCCACGGGTGGAGCAGGCGGAGCTGCCGGAGCTGCCGGAGGCACGACCGGATCCGGGAAGGCGTGGGACGTGTCGGCGGGCGGGGGCGCAGGGTCCGGGCTCGGGGCCGCAGCGCCAAAATCCAGGTCGAGCGCGTCGGGGGAGAAGGGCGCTCCTTGCCCTTGTTCCTGGCGGGGCGACGAGAGATCGAGGCTCGCTTCGATCGTGGGGACTTGCGCCGGCGCCGAAGCTCGGGGTCCGTTCGTGACTGTGGGCTCGACCGCGCGCGCGCCGCCGACGGCAGAGGGAGCCCCGAGAGCGATGCGAAGCGCGCCCGAGGAGCGCCGTGTGTAGAGGGTTTGCAGCTCATCGCCGAGCTCTTGAACGGTCTCGTGGCGCGTGCGCGGATCACGACCGAGGGCGCGCGCGAGCAAGCGGTTCCACGCCGAAGAGAGGGAGTCTTCGGCCGCGAAGGGCCGGCCTGCCATGAGCATCGCGCCGCGAATGCTCTCGAAGCGCTCGGTGCCGACGAGGAGCTCGAGGAAGACGAGGCCGAGAGAGTGAACGTCGGTTCGCTCGTCGATGCCCTCCCCCGCGACGTGCTCGGGCGCGAGGTATAGCTCGCCGAGCGCGCGCTCTTCGCGCTTCCCGAGGGTGGCCGTCACGATCGGGAGCTCGCACAGCAGCAGCGAGGATTCCACGCCTTGGCCCCTCACCACGAACGAGCTTGGCTGCAGGTGACCGTGCACCAACCCCACTTCGCCGAGCGCGCCGACGGCTGCGGCAGCGTGAAGCGCGAGCGCGTGGACGGTGTGCTCGTCGACCCGCTTTTGCTCCGCGAGCCACGCGTCGAGTCGCTTCTCGTGCGGCTCCTCGATCGCCACGAAAGAACCCACGGTGGGGCTCACGCCGCTGTCGACGATCGGCGCGATGCCCGGGTGGCGGAGATCGCGGAGCACCCGCACCGCGCGCTCGAACGTGTCGCGCTCGTCGTTCTCTACCGCGCGCGCGTGGAGGCCGCTCGTCAAGCACGTGAGGAGCACTGGCCCGCCCTCGAGACGCGCCGCGCGCAGCGTCCGCGTGACGCTCGTTCGGCGGACTTCTTCACCGAGGGTGTACGGACCGAAGTGGGGGAGTGTTTTCATGGGTGGGCAGGCCCCCGGAAAGGATGCACTGTACATGCCGCGCACGGGCCTTCGCGGAAGAGGTAGATTCGGGGGCGTTCGGGCCCTGCGACCGCCAAAGTTGGCGCGCCAATCGTGAACGCCGAGACGGCGCACGACGTGCCGAAGCAGGAGGGAAAGGTGGGCAAACGCCTAGAGCTCCGAACTGTTCGGTGCTCGAGCGCGAGCTCACCCAAGCCTTCGTGATACCGGAAGATGGCGGGCAGGCAAGAAACCGCCTACGACGACACGAGCAGCCCGCGCCGACGCGGATACGACACGAGTCGGTCGCGCAGCCGGGCGTGCTCACATACTGAGCCAATGGCTTAGACCGTAGGCGCGCGCGAGTAGGCCAAAACCGGGGGCGCTACCAGGTTGGTCGAGGGCCAGCCCCCTCGCGCGATGTCACGCGTCGTGGCCGAGCGTGGCTCCGACGATGTGCCGAGAGCGAGGCTCGCGCCTCCGGAGCGTCGAGACGCTCGCGCCTCCGGAGCGTCGAGACGCTCGCGCCTCCGGAGCGTCGAGAGGCTCGCGCCTCCGGAGCGTCGAGACGCTCGCGCCTCCGGAGCGTCGAGAGACTATGCGCGTCTCGTCAGCTCGCCTTGCGCTTCGCGTCCAACCGAATCGTGGGCCAGCCGTAAGCGACCGCGAGGCGTTCGAGCTTGCCGTCCGGGTTCACCGCTGCGGGGTGTCCGACGACGCTGAGCATAGGCACGTCGGAGTAGCTGTCGGAGTAGGCGAAGCACTCGCCGAGATCGATGTCTTTCGACTTGGCGTGCTCGCGGATGAGGCGCGCCTTCTCGGGGCCGGCGACGACGGGACGAAGCAAGCGCCCGGTGGCGACGCCGTGTTTGATTTCGAGGCGGTTCGCGATGACGTGGGTAGCGCCGAGGTGCTTCGCGAGGCGGTTCATGAGGAAGTCGAGCGCCCCCGAGACGAGGACGACCTCGTGCCCCTCGTCGCGGCAGCGCGAGACGAGATCTTTCGCGGCGGGGTAAATCGCGGGCTTCACCACGCTCTCGAACGCGTCGTCGGCGAGGAGGAGGATGCGGTTCTCGCTCATGCCTTCGTAGCTGGAGAAGAGCGCCTCGTTGAACAGCCGGCGGTCGCGCCACTCTGCGAGCGCCATCTCCGGGGCACGAAGGACCGCCTTCGCGACGCCGAGGAAGCTCCGAAACGGCGTGCGCTGGTTCAGGAGGTAATAGACCGTAGGGTGAATGAGGTTCGTCCGAAGGAGCGTCCCGTCCACGTCGAAATAGCTTGCCGTCGCCACGGGCCGTCTTGTTCGGGATCTCGGCCCGGATGTCAACCTCGGCCCTATTTCGCTGCGACGAAACGGTGGGCCGGGAGGGTCCCAGCGGCTTTTTTTCCGCTCCCGCTCGTCTCCGCCCCCCTTTCGCTCCTCTCGCCCCGCTTCCCGTTTCCCGCCCCTCTCCGCGCCCCCTGCCGGAGCCGCAGCTTTGCGATGCCGAGCTAGGGAAGGCTTTGGATGGCGGGGCGTCGCGACGTTTTTTCGCGGGAGGCGGGAGGGCGTCACCGGGGCGGGGAGCAACGCTCGGGGCTCGCGGGAGGTCGCGGACCTTCGGCGGGGAGCGGGAAGCTGGCGGCGTGGGAGGCTCGAGGGAGGTCGCGGACGACGTGGCTGCCCTTCCGGCGGGGCGCCGGGGGGCGGCGGGCGGCTTGGCGAGTGGGCGGGAAGCGCTCTTTCGGGCTCGCCGGAGGTCGCGGCTACCTTTCGGGGCGAAGCGGGCGGAGAGCGAGCTCGAACCATCCGAACGACCGGCCCCGGTGTTCAAATGCAGGTCACGGTTCGTCGACGGGGTGGACGAGAGTGAGGTCGATCGAGCTCACGGCGGAACGCAACCAGGCCATGACATCTTCTACGGTCATCGTGGCGGGTACTGCCAGGTAGGCTCGGGCCGCCTGCGTATCGTGGCGAATAAAAGCGCCTTCCACGGCCACGTCGATCTTCTCTCCGGCGGTGTCGAGCTCCTTGAAGACGGTATCGAAGTCGCCACGACCCGGTCGCGGCCCATAGTCGATGACGACGACCCAGCGACCGTCGTCCTGCTCGATGCGCGTGCCTATGTCCTCGAAGCCCACGCCCGCGGCATCCCAGGTGAGCATGCCGTCGCTGGCATCTGGAACCACCGCGATGACATCCCCGTACGTGGGCTTTGCGTGAAGAAACGGGACGTTGCCGAGGCGAACCAGCCGCCCCGCCTCGATAGGACCGAGATCCTCCGCCCACGGCGTCTCCACGTCCTCGCCTTGATTGTGGAGTCGAACCTTGACGAGCCTGTCCTTGTTCGGGCGCCACATGAGGTTGCTAATCAGAAGCGCTCTTCCGTTGCTGGGAGCTCCCACGTCGGTCCGGTCAGGCCAAAGCGGGCGAAGAGCGCGCGCGCTTCTTCGGTGGTCCACTTCGTCCACTCCGAATCGAGATGGCGCCCGTACCAGGCTTGCGCGAATGCCCACACCGTGGAGATCGATTGGACATCACCGCGTGGCATGGCGTGGCGAGCACACCAAGCGTCGACCGCCGCATCGGAGGCGAAGACCAGCATCGTGCTGCAGGTGTATGTCACGTTTTCCCACGCGCGAGCCATCGGAATCGGGAAGTGCACACGGTAGTCGGTCGGCGCCAACGCCCCGTCGCGGATCTGGAGCACGACCTGCTCGGACTCGGCGCCCAACGTGGTCGTGATGGTCGCATCGGCAGCGAGCAGCGCGGCGATCCCGAGGGAGCACCACGCGCAATTGCCCCACCAGCCCCGCCCCTGGCTTTCGACCCAAAACGAGGTGGGCGCCGCAGAAAAGGGATGCATCGCCCAGATCTCGCCGCTCGTGGGATGAAGGACGACGCCGTGATAATCCGCGAGAGCCTGCAGCGCGGTCGCGACCGTGGCGCGATCGAGCGCCAACCGCTCACAGAGCTGCGCGATTGTCGGCGCCGTGCCGTGGTGCAAGAAGTGCCGAGCGATGGTCGCATGGAGCGTGCCGTGGGTGAGGGTCATCATTGCTCAGTCTGGATGTCTCTTGGCTGTCTGCAGGTAGCTGTTATCCAACACTTCCGCCGATCCCACGAATCGAGACACCGAGCCCTCCCCCCCGCTCGATAAGGCGTCAGTCGACGATGAAGAGTCGACATCCCGTCTTCGTGAAGGAGCGATGCGGCTCCGCCTCGTCGGCGACCTGGTAGCTCATGCCCGTGGTGAGGACGAATTTGCGGCCATCCGCGAGCTCGGTCTCGAGCTCGCCCTCGACGCAGAGCAGCACGTGGCCCTTCACGCACCAGTGGTCGGCCAGATACCCGGGGGAGTACTCGACCATACGGATGCGAAGCTCCCCGAGCTTCAGCGTGCGCCAGTAGGCAACACCTGTTTCGCCCTTGTGCTCCGTCGGTTCGATCGACGACCAATCGGTTACCGCAAAGGGCATGTCACGTAGATGCATTGTTTTCTCTCGGAAGTGGGCTCATTCGCGGTTCGAGCAACGTATCGCCACGAGGCAACGAGCGCCAGTCCGAGCATCGGGAGATCACGTCTGCCCGACGCGATTCTTGCGAGCTACGAGGGAAGTCTCGACCTCCCGCGTCGTGAGCGTTCCCTCTGTTCGTCACTTCGCGACCGAGGCGTTGCCCGGTGGCACCTCCCGCGGTGGAAGACGAAGTGCCGACTACCCGTCTTCGCGGTACAAAGGACCATGGCCGCTTCCCGCGTCGTGGTAGGGTCGCAACCCAACGGGAGGCCTCGGGCCATGTCAAAGCTCGTCTATATTACCAATACTTCGCTCGACGGGTACATCGAGGACGCAGCCGGCAACTTCGATTGGCCTTCGTCGGCAGACACGTACACGCTCTTCACCGGGTTGCTCCGCCAGATGGGCACGCTCATCTACGGGCGACGCCTTTACGAGAAGATGGCCTACTGGGGCTCCCCAGTAGAGAGCTACCCCGAGGACCGCCGCGACTTTGCCGGGGTTTGGCAGCGACCCAGCAAATGGGTTTACTCTCGAACATTGCCCCCGCCGACGGCTCCGAACACGCACCTCCATCGCGAATTCGAAGTCGAAGCGGTTCGAGAGCTCAAGCGAACATCGACCCAGGATATCAGCATTGGTGGCGCCGAGCTCGCGGCCCTCGCGCTCCAGGCGAACTTGGTCGACGAGTGTCACGTCGTCGTCCATCCCGTGATCGTCGGCGCCGGCAAGCCAGCGTTCGATGCTTCGTTGCGCCGAAACCTCAGCCTCGTCGAAACCCGTCGCTTCGACACGGGAGCGGTCTATCTGCGCTACCAGATTCTCTCGGATTCGACGTCTTCGTAAGTTAATGAACTGAGCTTCTGGAGCCCTGCGTACTATCGCGCCGCTCTGTCTAGCCAGCGTCAGGGCACTGCAGAAGCTGGCGCGCACGTGGTCGAGGCGCAGGTTCGGAGGCCCGAGTGAAGCGCGAAGACCTCGGCGAGCTCGGTGCCGCGGCACGATCGAAAGGCCGAGAGCTGCGCCTCGAAGGTCCCTAGCGCCGGCGCGTCGAGCGGACCGTAGGGTCGTATTTTCGGCGAATCGTCATCGTGGGATGTGGTTCGAGCTCGTCCTGTCATGTGTACCGAGCCACGACTGGATCGACCGGACATCCTCCCAGGACGGGGCCGACTTGATATCGTCCAGGCGGCCGATGCCCGACTGCCCCGACCGCAGCGAGTATCCCACCACGGTCTCGCTAAGGATATCGTCGATGAATTGCACGGATGAACGGAACCCGAAATCTGCGGCGGCCGGGTCCTTCCACGGACCACCGTGACTATGACCCGCTCCGAAGCCGATGATGATCTCGTCGAAGTCGGCGTCGGCCGAGATCCAGAGCAGGGCATCGGCTGGGCGATTTGGCGACGGATACTCGATGACAAGACTCCCCGAACCATCGACCGCAGCGTGCTTCGAGAAGTCGGGCCATCGCACTTGCACGACAGCGAGGAATTCTCTTCCGATCGGTGCGAGCTTCGTTGTGTCCATCATTCTTTTGGGGTTCCAGGAGCGGCCTCTCGGCAGCGGGAGATGGCGGCTTCGAGGAGCTCGGGGTCGACGTCC
>JAAFHV010000121.1 GCA_013297655.1 Myxococcales bacterium
TCGCTCCTCCGGGACGCGGCCCGCTTCGCTTTCGCGCGTCGTCGTCGTGGTCGTGCTCGCGCTCTTGGCTCAGGCGGGCTTCGTGAGCGCGCCGGGATGGATCGCGGGCGGCTTCACGTAGAGCGGGGAAATGTCGTTCTTCCCCTCTCCCGCGAGCACACGACGACCGAGCTCCACCGCCCTCGGCACGTCGTACGGCTCGGAGGTCTCGAACGCACACGACGCGAGCTCCGGGAGCGCACGCAGCTCCTCCGCGCGTGCCCCGGCGAGCACGAGCGATCCGAGCGGACCGAGGCTCGCGAGGAGCGCGGGCACGTCCGCGTCGAGCACCGCGACCGGCGCGACGAGGCACTTCCCGTCGCGATCGTAGCCCGCGAGGAACACCTCACCACGAACCGACGGGAGCACGCCGACGCGGATTTTTTCGGGGTGCGCGCGAACGAGCGACGCGTGCCCGGCGAGCAGATCGAGCGACTCGAGACCGACGGCGCGAGCGCGCGTTCCGAGCACGATGCCCTTGACCGTGGCGAGGCTCACTCGCGTGCCGGTGAACGACCCGGGGCCTACGTCGACCGCCCAGGTGCCCACGTCGCGCGGACCGAGGCCGAGCGCGTGCAGGGCCTCCGCCACGAGCGGGAGCAGCGATTCGCCGTGCGCGTTCGAGACGCGGCGGGCCACCTCGTGGACGAGGACCCCGTCGGTGAAGACCGCGACTTGGCCCACGTCGGTGGCGGTATCGACCGCGACGAGTGTTCGCGCCACGCTCAGAGCTGCGCGAAACGACCGCTGCGGAAGGCGGCCTCGAGGAGCTGATCGACGCGCTGGACGAGCTCCGGCGCGCGCGGATCGGGAGAGGCCCCGAGCGCGGCTTTGATCTCGTTGAGCGCCTTGAGCTGGCTGAAGAGCTGCACGTCGGACAGGCCGCCACCGCCGGTGAGCACCTGACGGACGCGATCGATCTCGGCCGCGATAGCGTCGATACCGATGCCGGCGGAGCCGACCCGACGCGCCTGCGGGTGGTCGCGGTAGTGAGCCTCGAGCATCGGCGTCACGATCGCCTCGAGGATCGCGGCCTGGTCCTCGTTGTTCCAGGTGTGCTTGAGGACGAAGAAGTCGCTCGCGTCGGGCTGGGTGCGACCGTCCAAGAACGCGCTCGCGGCGAAGAGCTTGAGCATCTTCACGACGCGGCGGTCGGAGAGCGTGATGCCCTCCGCGCGGATCTGGAAGACGAGGCCCTTGTACTGGCTGAAGAACTCCTCCGAGAACTGCATGCGTTGCGCAGAAATCTTATGAAGATCATAGATTTCCCGCGCGGCGGCGAGGGGCTGCACCGGCTGATCGGTGATGCCCATGACCTCGTTCTGGAGGCCCTTCGTGAGGAGATCTTGGAAGTGGTAAGCGTCCAGATTGTCGCTCCGGATCCGGAGCAGGAAGCGGTCGAAGATCGCGGTCAGCGTCTCGTCCGAAGGGACCTCGTTCGACGCTCCGAAGCAGGAGAGCAGCGGGCACTTCAGCACCGTGCCGCCGCTCGAGTAGCGACGCTCGTTGAGGAGCGTGAGGAGCGCGTTCAAGATCGCGGAGTTCGACTTGAAGACCTCGTCCAAGAACACGATCTCCGCCTCCGGGAGCATGCCCTCGATGCGGCGCTTGTAGCGGCCCTCGCGGAACGCGGCGATGTCGACGGGGCCGAAGATCTCGTTCGGCTCGGTGAAGCGGGTCAGGAGGTACTCGAAGTACTGCGCCTGAATGAGCTTCGCGAACATGCGAATGAGCGCCGACTTCGCGGTGCCGGGCGGCCCCACGAGGACGGCGTGCTCCCCCGCGACGACCGCGATGAGGAGCAAACGAATGACCTCGTCCTTGCCGAGGAAGCGGGACTCCAGCGTGCGCGCGATTTGCTGGAGGCGGACCGGAAGCGCGTGGTGCGGCTGCATCGTCGCGGGCGAGGCTAACACGCGGTCCCCTCGCCCGTCACGACCCCCTCAAGGCTTCTTGGGAGCCCCCGCGGGAGGTGTTTTTGGCGCCGGGACAGGAGCCGACTTGGGCGTCGAAGGCCCCGCCTTCGGCGCGGTGACGTCTTTGGACGCGGCGCCGTCTTTCGGTGCGGTCGCGGGTTTCGGGTCCGTCGCCTTGTTGCCGTACGCGTCGCGGACGTCGGCCGCGCCGAGGTGGAGCGCCTCGAGATCGACGTCGAGCTTCTGGCGATCGCCCACCACGACGACCTTCATCGCGCGCGGGGTGAGCAGCTTTTGGGCGACGCGGAGCACGTCTTTCTCGGTGACGGCGGAGATGCGCTCCACGCGCGTCGCGTACTCGTTCGCGGGCCAGTCGTAGACGACCACGTCCGAGAGCGCGTTCACCACGTCGCGCGCCGTCTCGAAGCGCGACGGGAGGGCCTGCACGATGCCTTCCTTGGCGCCCGCGAGCTCCTGCGGGGTGACCTCCGTCGCGCGCATCTTCTCGATCTCGACGAAGAGCTCGTGGA
This sequence comes from Myxococcales bacterium, assembly GCA_013297655.1. Classification (GTDB taxonomy): domain Bacteria; phylum Myxococcota_A; class Polyangia; order Polyangiales; family Polyangiaceae; genus JAAFHV01. The sequence goes on from JAAFHV010000121.1 coordinate 2,486, forward strand.
GCGCGGGTGCCGTCTTGTCGGTCACGACCGCCGCGCTCGCGGCGAAGGGACCGGCGCCCCGTCGCATCGCGAAATACGAGCGCGCGCCGTACGTGTACGCGTGCGCCTCGCGGAGGTTCAAGTTGATGCGGCTCGAGAACATGCCGCCCAGGATCGCGTTCATCACCGTGATCGCGTCGCGATCGGGCGTGCTCGCGGCGACGCCGATCTGGGTGACCGCGATCTGCGACTGCGCCGCGCGCGGCTTGTCGACGATCACGAGGCGCCCTTCGTCTTGTTTTGCCCCCTTCGCCGGCGCCGGAACCTCCGGCACCTTGCCGCGCTCCTTCTTCGCCCCCGCGAGCTTCCCGAACGTGCGCTCGAGCGACGGGACCAAGGTCGCGCTCGTGACGCCACCGGCGACCACGATCGTGACCAGGCTCGGCACGAAGAGCTCCTTGTGGAGGCGCACGAGGTCGGCTTGCTGGATCGCCTTCGTGTCGGACTCTTCGCCCGAGATCGCGTGCCCGTACGGGTGCGCTCGGCCGAAGAGCACCGCGGCCAGAGCGTTCTGCATCATGGCGGAAGGATTGTTTTTTTCGGCGGCGATGCTGGCGAGTCGGCGCGTGCGGAGGCGCTCGATCTCCTCCTTCGGGAACGTGGAGGCGAGGGCCTCGTCGGCGAGCAAGTCGAGCGCCGTATCGAGGTGCTCTTGGAGCACGTCGACCGAGAGCGCGCCCGAGTCCCAACCGAACGACGTGTCGTGGTGCGCGCCGATCGCCTCGAACGCGTCCGAGAGTTGGAGCGCGTTCTTCGTCTTCGTGCCCTGATCGAGCATCGCGCCGAGGAACGACAGTGTGCCCGGCTTGGCGATCTTCACGTCGCCCTGGCCCGCGCGAACCACCACCGAAACCGAGACCGTCGGCGCCGGATGAGCCGCGAAGAGCACGCGGATCCCGTTCTTGAGGGTGAGCTCCTCCACCTTCGGCGGCACGAACGGCCGCGCGGCGTCGCCCTTCGCCGGCGCTTGCGAGCGGAACGGCGCGTCCGGTGTCTCGAGCGCGAGAGGCTTCTCCGCCGTCTTCGCGGTGGTCGGCGGAGGGACGACCGGCACGTTCGGCGGAGGCGCGTCGCCGCACGCGGAGATCACGGGGGCGAGCACGAGACCGACGACGAGACCGAGGATCGAACGAGCCTTCACTTTGCACCTCCACTCGTGCGCGTCACGTTGGTGACCTCGCCCGCGATCGGGGCGCCCTTTTTCTGCGTCACGAGGGTGACGACACGACCGTTCGCGGGCAGGAAATCACGCGCCGCTTTTTTCACGCTCTCCTCCGTTGCCACCTCCGACCTCGCGAGATCTTTGGCAAAATAGTCGGCGTCACCGGTGTAGTGAAAGTACGTATTGAGGAGGTTCGCGCGCCCGCCGACGCGCTCGATCGCGAAGATGTTGTCAGCGCGGGTGGAGACCTTCGCGCGCGCGAGCTCTTCTTTCGTGGGGCCCTGCTCGCGGAACTTCACGAGCTCCTCGTCGATCACCTTGAGGAGCTCGTCCGCGCCGTGACCCGGCTTCGCGGTCGCGACGATCTCGAACACGCTCCCGAGCTCCATCGAGGCCTGCGACGCGAACACGCCTTGGGCGATTTGGAGGTCGTACACGAGGCGCTTGTAGAGACGGCTCGTCTTGCCGGAGGTGAGCGCGCGCGCGACGAGGTCGAGGTCCGCGTCGCCGGGCGCGAAGAACTGCGGCGTGGGCCACGTCACGTAGGCGCGCGCGAGCTCCACGTCGGCGGCGACCTCGATCTTCGTCGTGCCCTCGTGCTTCGTGACGATCGGCGTTTTTCGCGCGGGCAGCGGCCGCGATACGATCGGGCCGAAGTACTTCTTCACGAGCTCGAGCGCCTTGCTCTCCTCGAAGTCGCCGGCGAGCGCGAGGGTCGCGTTGTTGGGCAAATAGTGCGTGCGAAAGAACGCCTTCACGTCGTCGAGGGTCGCCGCGTCGAGGTCCTTCGGCGAGCCGATCGTGAGCAAATGGTAAGGGTGCGTGGCCGGAAAGAGCTCGGTTCGCACCGCCTGGCCGACGAGGCCGTAAGGCGCATTTTCGTAGTTCTGGCGGCGCTCGTTCTTCACCACCTCGCGCTGGCTGTCGAACGTCTTTTGATCGACGTGATCGAGCAAAAATCCCATGCGATCGCTCTCGAGCCAGAGCGCGAGCTCGAGGCGGGTCGCGGGCACGGTCTCGAAGTAGTTCGTGCGATCGGTGTTCGTCGTCCCGTTGATCCCGGAGCCGCCGACCTCCTCGAGGTGACGGAAGAACGTGTCCTCCGCGACGTGCTTCGACCCCTGGAACATCACGTGCTCGAACAGGTGGGCGAAGCCGTTTTTTCCCGGCGCTTCGTCCTTGGAGCCCACGTGGTAGAACACGTTCACGCTCACGGTCGAGACGCGATGGTCCTCGTGGAGCAGCACGGTGAGCCCGTTGTCGAGCACGACCTTCTTCGCGTTCAGGCTCGGCGCGGGCGACGCGGCGGCAACGCTTGGAGCAGGCGCGACGGCTGGCGGCGGGCCGGACTTGCCCTGCGCGTGAGAGGCCGCAGACCAGGCGACGAGCGGGGCAGCGAGGGCCAAGGTCGCCGTGACGAGCGCTTTCACGCGCCGAAACCGAGCAATCTTCATGGCCCGATCCTCTATCGAGTCGTCGGCCTCTTGGAAAGCGTGCACGACAACCCACATTTCGCGTTGCCGTTCCTGCCGCCCTGCGTAATCTACCGTTCGGGGTGGGGTGCTGAGGAGCTCGGTTGGCCACGCGATCCACACGCATTTCTATCGTCGAGAAGTCCCTCCAGGACATCCTAGAGCGCATCCTCGAGCTCCCGAGCGGGCCCGTGGCGCAGGAGCTCCATCGCAAGGCGCGCACGGTAGCGTTCTCCGTCGCCAAGTGGAGCTCCGCCCCGCCGACCCGCGAAGAGCGCGAGCGCGCGCTTCAAGAAGTCCTCACCTTGAACATCGAGGTCATGGAAGCGAGCCGCCAAGCCAGGCGCGCGTGAGCTCTCCGTGAGCCTTGGCCCGCGGGTGCGTCTGTCGCGGCGCGAGCTCTTCGCGCTCGGCGGCGTGGGCTCGATGCTCGCGGGGTGCTCGCCACGACCGAGCGCCGCGGTGAGCGCGGCTTCGCCGGTGGACCTCGCTCCCGTGTTCGTGCAATCGGGCGACGTCGACGCCACGTCGGTCATGGTGTGGGCACGAGCGCAAGCGCTCTCGCGAGGCGCGCCCTTGGTGGTGGATCTCGCGCGCGCCGAAGACCACGATTTTTCCCGGGCGCGGCGCTTCATCGGCCCCACCGCGTCCGAGGTGACGGACTCGTGCGCGCAGCTCATGCTCCCGCGCCTCGATGCCGGGACGGCCTATCGCTACCGCGCGCGCTTCGGCGAGCACGCGCGCACCTACGCCGAGGGCCTCGTTCGAACCGCCTCGCAGGACGACCGCGATCTGCTCTTCGCCTGGTCCGGCGACACCGTCGGCCAAGGCTGGGGCATCGACCATGCGCGGGGCGGTCTCAGGACGTACCGCACGATGCGCGAGACACCGTCGATCGACGCGTTCCTCCACGTCGGCGACATGATCTACGCCGACGGCGTGGTCTTGCCCGAGGTCGCCCTCCCCGACGGCACGCTTTGGAAGAACCTCGTCGTGCCCGCGAAGAGCCACGTCGCGGAGACCCTCGACGACTTCCGCGGAGCGTTCGCTTACCCCTCGAATTGCGAGCACTTTCGGGCATTTGCGCGCGACGTTCCCCTCTACGCGATCTGGGACGATCACGAGGTGTGGAACGACTTTTGGCCCTCGCAAGTCACGAGCGATCCTCGCTACGGCGAGAAGCGCGCGGAGGTGATCGCGGCGCGCGCCTTCCGCGCGATGCACGAGCATGTCCCCTTTCGCCCGAGCGCGACGATGTACCGAAGGGTCTCGTGGGGTGCCGGCGCGGAGCTCTTTTTCCTCGACGGCCGGAGCCACCGCAGCCCCGACGGCGCGAACGACGAGCCCACTGGCTCCGCGTTCTTCGGCGACGCCCAAATCGCGTGGCTCATCGAGGGCCTCACCGCGTCACGCTCGACGTGGAAGATCATCGCGACCGACATGCCCATCGGGCTCGTGCTGCCCCACGCGTACGCCGCCGGTGGCGTCCCGCTCTCCTTCGACGGGATCGCACAGGGCGACGGCCCTCCCCTCGGCCGTGAGCTGGAAATCGCAAAGGTTCTCGCCGCTTGCCGTAAGGCCGGGGTTCGGAACCTGCTGTTCCTCACCGCCGACGTGCACTACGCCGCCCTCCACCGCTTCGATCCGGAGCGTGCCGTTTACAAGGATTTCAACGCGTTCCACGAGTGCATCGCGGGACCGCTCCACGCCTCGAGCTTTCCCCCGAAGAAGACGGACTCGACGTTCGGCTGCGAGGTGCTTTTCCAGGTCGAGGAGCCGGTGCAGTCCGGCTCTGGCCCGGCGGCGGGGCGGCAGAGCTTCGGGCTCGTCGCCATCGCGAAGGGCACCCACGAGGCCACCGTCACGTTCGTCTCCGGCACGGGAAACGTGCTCCACCGCGCGCGTCTCGCCCCCGCGGCGCGTTAGTCGCCCGGTCGAACGAGCGATAGGCGGCGAGGTTCGAGCGATCACCGCGACGAGGCGGTAGGCCTTTCGTTCGCTCCGGAGGCGCGAGGCCTTTACTCTCTCGCCGCGATGGGGGTATCCCGCTCGCATGATGAGCGATCCCGTCGTCCTCGGCCTCCCCATCTCGCTCGAAGCGCTCGAGGACGTCGCGCGCCACGGCCGGAAGGTCACCGTCGATGCACAAGCGCGCAACAAGGTGGAGGCCTCCCGAAAAGCGATCGACGCGATCGCACACCTCGGCGACGCCGCGCCGAACGTGTACGGCGTGAACACGGGATTCGGCGCGCTGTCGGAGACACGCATCTCCGCGAGCGACGTGCGTGAGCTGCAGCGAAACCTCGTGCGATCGCACGCGACCGGCATCGGCGAGGATCTCGGTGTCCCCGAGGTTCGTGGCATCATGTTGCTCCGCGCGCAGGTGCTCGCGCTCGGTCACTCCGGGGTCCGCACCGAGGTGCTCGATACGCTCGTCGCGATGTTGAACGAAGGGGTGCACCCGCGCATCCCGGCGCAGGGGTCGGTCGGCGCATCCGGCGATCTGGCTCCCCTCGCCCACCTGTCGCTCGTGCTGATCGGCGAGGGCGAAGCGAAGGTCGGCGAGGGTGCGCTCGTGACCGGCGGCGAAGCGATGAAGAGCGCGGGGATCGCGCCGCTCGTGCTCGAGGCCAAAGAGGGGCTCGCGCTCATCAACGGCACGCAATACATGGCCTCGCTCGGCACCCTCGCCGTGCTCGAGGCCGAGCGCTTGCTCACCGCCGCCGACATCGCCGGAGCGATCAGCCTCGAGGCGCTCAAGGGCTCCACGACCCCGTTCGACGAGCGCCTGCACTTCGCGCGTCCGCACCCCGGCCAGGCCACCGTGTCCGCGAATTTGCGCGCCCTCCTCGCCGAGAGCGAAATCGCGGAGAGCCACAAAAACTGCGGTCGCGTGCAGGACGCGTACTCTCTGCGCTGCATGCCCCAGGTGCACGGCGCCAGCCGCGACGCCCTCGGTTGGGTTCGCGGCGTGCTCGAGCGCGAGGTCAACTCGGTCACGGACAACCCGAGCGTCTTCTTGAGCAACGGAGAGACCGAGATCTTGAGCGGCGGGAATTTTCACGGCCAGCCGCTCGCGCTCGCCCTCGACCTCGCCGCGATGGCCGTAGCGGAGCTCGCGAACATCAGCGAGCGACGGGTCGAGCAGCTCGTGAACCCCGCCCTCTCCACCGGCCTCACGCCGTTCTTGGCGGTCGGCTCGGGGCTCCACTCGGGGTTCATGATCGCGCAGGTCGCCTCGGCGTCGCTCGTGAGCGAGAACAAGGTGCTCTGCCACCCCGCGAGCGTCGACAGCATCCCCTCCTCCGCCGGCCGCGAGGATCACGTCAGCATGGGCAGCGTGAGCGCGCGCAAGCTCGGGATGGTCGTAAAGAACACCCGCAACGCCCTCGCGATCGAGGTCATGACCGCCGCCGCGGGGGTCGACCAGCGTGCGCCGCTCAAGCCGAGCAAAGGTGTTCGCGCTGCCGTCGCGAAGGTGCGCGAGAAGGTCGCGCCGATGACCGGGGACCGCCCGCTCTACCGCGACATCGAGGCCGTCTCGGCGTTCCTCGCGGACGGCACGCTCGCCGCCGTGACCTCTGCCGCAGTGGGTCATTTAAGCTGACCACCTACGGGGCCTCCCGCCCCCAACTTGTGCTCACGGCGCTCTAACGCGTGGCCGCAGCTCACGGCAACTTCCTTGAATTGTTGACGTTTTTGATGACGCCACGCGACAAGCGCCTACGACGATTTACAAGTCGGTGACAACTCCAGGGGGGCCGAATGCTTTGGTTCCTCTCATGCACATCGCTCTGTGTGTGGCGTACTTCACGGTCCTCGCGCTTCTCTCGATGTACGGCCTGCACCGGTCCCACTTGGTGATCACCTGCCTGCGTCTCGCGAAGAAGCTCCGCGCCATGAAGGCCGGCGTCCCCGCCCTCCCCGAGAACGCGGCGGCCGAGGGGCTCCCCCACGTCACGATTCAGCTCCCGCTCTACAACGAGGCCACCGTCGCGGCGCGCCTCCTCGATGCGGTCGCCGCGATCGATTACCCGCGTGAGCTCCTCGAGGTCCAAGTCCTCGACGACTCGACCGACGAGACCCGCATGATGGTCCGCGACCACGTGCGCCGGATCGCGGAGACGGGCTTCGACATGCAGTACATCCACCGCGTGGACCGCACCGGCTACAAGGCCGGCGCGCTCGATGCCGGGCTCACCGTCGCCAAGGGCGAGCTCATCGCGATCTTCGACGCGGACTTCATCCCGCAGCCGGATTTCCTTCGTTCGCTCGTGCCGCAGTTCCTCGCCGACCCCAAGATCGGCATGGTCCAGGCCCGCTGGGGGCACCTCAACCGCGACGTCTCGCTCCTCACGCGGGTGCAGGCGCTCATGCTCGACGGTCACCACCTGGTGGAGAACCGCGCCCGCGCCGCCGCTGGCTGGCTCTTCAACTTCTCGGGCACCGGCGGCATGTGGCGCCGCGAGGCCATCCGCGACGCGGGCGGCTGGGAGCACGACACGCTCACCGAAGATCTCGATCTCAGCTACCGCGCGCAGATGGCGGGCTGGAAGTTCGCCTACCGCGAGGACGTGGTCACCCCCGCCGAGCTCCCCGAGGACGTGAGCGCCTTCCGCGCGCAGCAGTTCCGCTGGGCCAAGGGCACCGTGCAGACCTCGCGCAAGCTCATGAAGCGCCTCCTCACCGCATCGCACCTCACCGTGATGCAGCGGATCGAGGGCTTTTTCCACATGACGCCGCACTTCGCGTACCCGCTCATGGTGCTGCTCAGCGTGCTGCTCTTGCCGGCGCTGCTGCTCATGCCGGCGACCGACATCCGCATGATGGTGCTCATCGATCTCCCGCTGTGTGCCGGCACCACCGGGTCGCTCGCGGCGTTCTACGCGATGGCGATGACGGCGCAGGGTCGCACCCGCCGTGACGCGCTCCGCAACCTCCCCGCCCTCCTCGCGATGGGCGCGGGCCTCGCGCCGCACCTCACCAAGGCCGTCATCGAGGGCCTCCGCACCATGTCTGGCGAGTTCGTGCGCACCCCCAAGGCGGGCGACATCGTCAAGGCCGGCCAGCGTTACCACGCCCGCGCCGACCTCCCGATGACCGAGATTTTCCTCTGCGCGTACAGCTTCGTCAGCGTGGTCGCGTCCCTCAAGACCGGGCACTGGTTCGCGATGCCGTTCGCGATGCTCTTCACGTTCGGCTACGGCTACGTCGCGCTCCTGGTCGCTACGGAGCAGGCCGCTCGTCGCCGGGCAGCCCTCGCCGCCTTCGAGGCCGGCGCCTCCATCTCGGCCCTCGAGAGCGTTCCCCCGCCGGTGGCATCGGAGGAAGAGCTCGCCGCCTGAGGTCGCATACTTACGCCACTGACGGAATCCCTAAAGCGGGGCTGGAAAGCGTTGCGCCCGAACAGAATCTAGTGGCGGGGCGCCCAAAAAGCGCCCTAATCTAGAAGTGTTACCTCGGTAGGCATCGTCTGCCGGGGTTCCCGGAGGGGAGGGTTTCCTCTGGACACGGAAAAGCCGCGAATCCGAGCGCGGCGAGGAGGGGGTTACGTCATGACGAAAGCCGAGATCGTCCAATCTCTTTACGCGAAGGTGGGCGGGTTCTCTCGAAAGGAGTCGGCCGATATGGTCGACCTCGTCTTCGAGATGATGAAGGAGACTCTGGGGCGGGGCGAGAAGATCAAGGTGAGTGGTTTCGGCAACTTCGTGCTGCGCGACAAGCGCCAGCGCCCGGGCCGCAACCCGCAGACCGGCGATCCCATCAAGATCAGCGAGCGTCGCGTGCTCACCTTCAAAGCGAGCCAGATCCTCAAACAAACCCTCAACCCTCGCGAAGACGAGATGCCGCAAGCCAACGCCGGCGCGGCGCCGATCGCGATCGCCCAGGGCTCCTGAACGAATGCGACGCGCGGACACGGGCTCGAAGGGTCCCCTCGAGGGACGCTCTGACCGGTCCGCGCGTTCGTTCGTCTCGTTCGTGATGCACGAGGTCCGCGCGTGACCACCCCGAGGATGCGAGCCCTGTCCGGCCGGCTCACGGTCGACGCGCGCAGCGACGCGCTCCCCTCGAAGCTGTTTTTCCGCATCGGCGAGGTCGCCGGCCTGGTCGGAGTCGAGCCCCACGTCCTTCGTTACTGGGAGCGCGAGTTCCGCGCGATTCGCCCGACGAAGAGCTCCAAAGGCCAGCGCGTCTACTCGCGCAAAGACGTCGAGAACTTGTTGCGTGTCCGCGCCCTCCTCTACGAAGAAGGCTTCACGATCGCGGGCGCCAAGAAGAAGCTCGCCCGGCCGGGCGCGGTAGAGACGGAGGCCGCCACGGAGGCGAGCGAAGGTCTCGAAGTCGAGCCGCTCGTGGCCGAGACGCCCCCTGCCGTCGCGCTCGCCGAGGCGCCCGAGCCGCGCGTCGCACTGGCGGACGTGGCCGCGCTCGTCGCGGACGGCGCCGTGCGTGCTTCGCTCCTCGATTTGCGGGCCGAGCTCGAGCATCTTCTCTCGTCTCTCGACGACGAATGACCCGCGCGCCAACGCGGGCGTGGGCCACGAGCTTCGCTCTTTCGTGCGCGCTCACCGCCCTCGCGGGAGGGCTCGCGCGCGCGGCTTCTGCCCCACGGGTGCACGTCGCCGGGGCGGAGCGTTTGCCCCCCTATGCGCTAGATTCTCTCGATTTTTCGAAGGCTTCCCCGCGCCCCGAGGTGGTGGCGTTCGAGGCGCGAGGTTCCGCCGAGCGCGGCTTGGTGACCTCGTGCGTGTCGCTTCCGGCGAGCGGCTGGGTCGACGAAGCGGAGCCGGTGGCGTTCGAGAAGCTCGCGGGGATCGCAGCGGCGACGGTCACGCGGGCACGCGGGAAACCACCGGCGTGGCACGAGGAGCCCATCGTGGCGCGCGCGCCCTTCCCACTTCGCCGTGCCTTGGCGCCGGACGCGGGCGACAGCGCGGACGCCAGCCTCGTGATCGGGTTCGTCCGCGACGAGGGACGCGACGGGCACGAGGCGCTCGCGTGTTTCGCGGTGAGCTACGGGGGCGCGCCGTCTGCCCGCGACGCGCAGGTGGAAGCGCCGTTCGTGAACGCGCCGCCTCCCGGGACGAGCCTCCGCGCGCTCGTCTGGTCGGTGCATCACCCGCGTGAGACCGGCGCCCTCGCCCTCGTGTGCGGGGCGGTGCTCGCGTTCGTCTATTTGCGCGCCAGGCCACGGCCGAAAATTGCCCGACGCATTCGTTCGACGCGCGGGACGTGACCCATGTTAGAAGGCCCGGGCGATGCAGATCCGCGCATCTTATTCGGTGCTTTTTGCTCTTGCGGCCTTCGGGCTCGTGCACTCCGTCGCCCGCGACGCGAGCGCGCAGCCAGCCGATCCGAGGCCCGCTCCTTCCGCTCCGTCCTCTGGAGATCCACGAGGGAACTTGATGCCGGAGCCTCGCGCTTCGGCTCCCGAGCCCGCCGCCGTCGCCCCCGCGCCAGCGCCCGATCCGGCGCAAGACCAGCGAAAGCTCGTCGCGCAGGGCGAGGCGCGGCCGGACGAGAGCGCGATCGGGGGCACGCCCTCGTCGGTGTTCTCCGACGATTGGTGGGGTCGAACGCGGCCCGTGCTGGAGCTGCACGGCTACTTCCGCACCCGCGGTGAGCTGTTCCACAACTTCGCCCTCGGCCGTAGCGGCGAGGACGGAACGAACCTCTGGAAGCAGCCCCTCGACAACACGTACTACACGAACGGCGGCCCGCGCGAGGTCACCCTCTGCGGCTCGCTCGGCAACGAGCTCTGCGCCGACAACACGCAGTCGGGCGCGAACATGCGCCTCCGCTTGAACCCGGAGATCCACATTTCTGACAACCTGCGGATCCTCTCGCAGGTCGATTTTTTGAACAACGTCGTGCTCGGGTCCACCCCCGACGCGTACGCGATGCAGCCCTCCGGCGGCGGCAGCAGCGGCTACAAGGCAGCGCTCAACGGCTACAACGGGTACGCCCCGCTCGGCGCGTTCTCCACCACGCAGGGCCCGCCCACCGCCGGCGTGAACGGCTACAAGAACTCGATCGACGTGCAGCGCGCTTGGGCCGAGTACGTGAGCCCGGTCGGCCAGCTTCGCTTCGGTCGCATGCCGCTCCACTGGGGCATGGGCATGCTCGTCAACTCCGGCGACCGCATCGACGACGACTACCAGACGAACTCCGATCGCATCATGTTCGTCTCGGGCATCAAGAGCCTCGACCTCTACTTCGGTGGGTCTTGGGACTTCGTGTCCTCCGGTCCGACGACGGCGAGCCCGTACGACATCTACGGCGGCCAGCCGTACAACACGGCGAACCTCACGAACGTGAGCCAGTGGAGCCTCGTCGCCGCCCACCGCACGAACCCCGACCTCCAGCGCCTCAAGCTCGCCAAGGGCGACATCGTCGTCAACGGCGGCATCTTCGCGCTCTTCCGCAAGCAGTACCTCGACGTCAAAGAGGCCGAAAATCCGCTCACCGTGAACACCGCGACCACGGAGGCGAACCGCGGGTTCGACCGCCGCGACGCGACCGCGCTGATCCCGGACGGGTGGCTGCAGGTGCTCTACCGAAAGTTCCGCTTCGAGGCGGAGTTCGCGGCCGTGCTCGGCTCCCTCGGCCGCAGCCCCGCGAAGAACAACCTCAGCGATCCGATCGCGATCCGCCAGTTCGGCCTCACCACGCAGACCGAGTACAAAGCGATCGAGGACAAGCTCCGCGTCGGCTTCGGGTTCGGCTGGGCGAGCGGCGACGGCAACGTCGAGGGGCTCGCGCCCGGCTCGAACGGGCTCCAGACCCGCCAGTCGGACGGCCCGATCTCCACCTTCCGGATGCACCCGGCGTACTACGTCGACTACATCTTTCACCGCCGCATCCTCTCGCGCGTCCAGGGCACGTATTATTTCCGTCCCTCGGTCGAGTACGACTTCCTCCGCAACGCGAGCGGGCAGAAGCTCGGCGGCGGCGCGGCCATCATCTGGACGCGCGCGAGCGAGTTCATCCAGACCCCCGGAAACAAGCGCGACCTCGGCATCGAGCTCGACCTCCAGGTCTACTACCAGGCAAAAGACGGCACGCTGAACGACGATCCGTCGAAGCTCGGCGGGTTCTACGCCGCGCTCCAGTACGGCGTGTTTTTCCCTCTCGGCGGCCTCTCGTACCTCCCGCAAGAGGCGACGAACCTCCAGCAGGTGCTCCCGCAAACGAACGGTCAAGTCGCCGACGTGAGCCTCTCCACGGCGCAGACGGTGCGTTTGATCCTCGGTGTGATGTTCTGATGGCGGGCGAGTTCCGGGCTGGCAGCGACGAAGAGGTCGCGAGCCTCGCGAATACGCTCGCGCACGGGTTCGGCTTTCCGAGCGCCGATGCTCCACGGTGGCTCGCGATCGCCGGCCACGAGAACGTCCGCGTGCTCAGCGACGGGGCCTCCGTGCTCGGGGGCCTCTTGCAGATCCCCATGGCGCAACGGTTCGGCGGTCGGAGCGTGCCCACCGTCGGGGTCGCGGGGGTAGCGATCCGGTCCGAGCTCCGTGGGCAAGGCCTCGGGCGCTCGTTGATGCTCGGGCTCCTCCGCGAAGCCCGCGCGAACCGTGTCCCGTTGTCGACGCTCTACCCAGCGACCCTCACGCTCTACCGCGCGGTCGGCTACGAGCGCGCCGGCTCGCGCCACCGGATCCAACTCGATCCGCGCGCCCTCGCCCTCCCACCGGTGCCGGAGCTTCGTGTCCGCGAGGTGGAGGGGTGCCCCGAGGAGCTGCGTGCACTCTACATCGAGACGGCCGGCGAGGGGTATCTCGACCGCGGTCCATATGCTTGGGGCCGGGTGACTCACCCGCGCGGTAAAGAGACAAAAACGTTCACGTTTTCGAGTGATGCGGGCCTCGAGGCGTACGCCGTGATCTCGAACAAAACGCGCGACGGCGACGGCACGACCCTCGAGCTCTGCGACGTCGCGGCGCGATCGGCGCGTGGCGCACGTGCGGTGCTGCGGTTCGCTTCGGAGTACCGCTCGCTCGCGACAGAGCTCGTGTGGCACGGGGCTGCGGCCGATCTGCTCACCGCGGTCCTCCCGGAGCGCCACGGAACGGTGACCTTGCTCGACACGTACATGGTGCGGGTCGCATGTCCCGATCTCGCGCTCGAGGCGCGCGGTTACCCGAAGCATCTCGACGCGACGTTCACGATCGAGCTCGACGATCGTTCTATGCCGGAGGCTTCGGGGCGCTTCTCGCTCCGCATCGCGGGAGGTCGCGCGACCGTCACGAGCCTCGCCGCTGGAGAGTCCCCGTCCGACGCGGTCGTGCGCACCCACGAGCGCGGGCTCGCCTCGCTCTACTCGGGTCACCTCTCGCGCGACGTGCTCGTTCGGCTCGGCTGGCTCGAGTGCAGCGAATCGGCCGAGGCGCTCGTCGACGCCGCGTTCGCGGGCCCCGCCCCTGCGATGCGCGACATGTTCTGAGTCAGGCCGTCCGAGAGGCCGAATCGTAGCCGCTGCGTCAGTCGTCCTTCGAACCGGCGGCGACCCACGCGCCGATGCGATCCATCCCAGCCTTGTCGAAGGCGTACGTCTTCGGGTTCTTCGGCATGCGGTTGGTTCCGAGCGGTGGCGAGGGTGCGAGGGTCGCGTCTTTGCGGAGGATGCTGAAGAGGAAGCTCTCCTGGAACGACGCCCCGCTCGCGAGACCGGCGATCGACGTGCGGCACTCTGCCTTGTTGTCGGCGCAAACGAACACGCCGCCACCGGGGTCGCCTTTTGCCCCGTGGCAGCCGGCGCTACCGCCAGCGCACGACGCTGCGCCGGTAGGCCCGAAGAAGTCGCGATAGAGGTCGGTGAAGGTGACGCCCGCGCCCGAGTCGGCGTTCGGCGTCGGGGCGTTCGTCGGAGGGGGGGGCGGCGTGGGATCGAAGCGCGGGGTGCCTCCGACGGCGGTGTCCGACGAGGCCTCGGCGCACGCGGCGACCGAGACGGCGACGAGAGAACCCAAGACGAGCGAAGCGTACGCGCGCACCATGGCGACCGAAGCTACCACGAGCGGCCACGGCGGCGAGGCGCTGGAACGCGGCGGGCACCCCAAGCGACACGCGCACGATGTCGCTCCGAATTTGCTACGCTCCGCCGTCCGCAGGGAAACAGGTCATGCCCAAGATCCTCATCGTCGACGACCAACGAAACATGCGCACCACCTTGGCGATGATGCTTCGGGGGGGCGGCTACGAGGTCGAGGAAGCTCCCGATGGCGAGCAGGGAAGCGTGCGCGGCGCGACCGAAGCGTTCGACGTCGTGCTCACCGATCTCCGGATGGGCAACAAGGACGGCATCGACGTCCTCCGCGCGATTAAAGAGGCACACGCCCTCACCGAGGTGATCGTGATGACCGCCTACGGCACGATCGAGAGCGCGGTCGACGCCATGCGCCTCGGGGCGTTCGACTACATCCAGAAGCCTTTCACGGAGCAAGAGCTGCTCGTGAAGGTCGGCAAGGCGGTCGAGAGCCGGCGCCTCGCGGGAGAGGTCGCGCTCCTCACGCGCGAGTTCCAAGATCGCTACAAGTTCGAGAACATCGTCGGCCGCTCCGCCGCGATCCGCGACGTGCTCGGTCGCATCGTGCGTGTCGCCCCGACCGACACGATCGTGCTCATCACCGGCGAGAGCGGCACCGGCAAGGAGCTCGTCGCGAAAGCGATCCACGCGAACTCGAAGCGAAAAAATCGGCCGTTCGTGCCGGTGAACTGCGCCGCGATCACCGAGACGCTCCTCGAGAGCGAGCTGTTCGGCCACGCGCGCGGCTCGTTCACCGGCGCCGTGAGCGCGCGAAAGGGGCTCTTCGAGGAGGCCGATGGTGGCACCTTCTTCTTCGACGAGATCGGAGAGACTCCCCTCGCCTTCCAAGCGAAGCTGCTCCGTGTCATCCAAGAGCACGAGGTGCGCCGCGTCGGCGAGAACAAGCCCACCAAGGTGGACGTTCGCATCATCGCCGCGACGAACCAAGATCTCATGCCCGCGATCGCCGAGAAGCGGTTCCGCCAAGACCTCTACTACCGCCTCAACGTCGCGCGCTTCCAGCTCCCCCCGATGCGCGAGCGGATGGAAGACCTCCCCGAGCTGCTCGGGCACTTCCTTGCAAAGTACAACAAGCTCATGGGGGTCAAGGCGCGCTTCGACGACCGCGTGACCGAGTCGCTCCAGCAGTACGGGTTCCCGGGCAACGTGCGCGAGCTCGAGCACATGGTCGAGCAGGCGGTCGCCCTCGTGCAGACGGGCACGATTCACCCCGACGACCTCTTGCCGCACGCGAACGCACCCGCCGAGCCGGCGCGCCCCCGTGGCGCTGGTCGCTCGCTCGCCGAGACGGTCGACGCGGCCGAGCGCGGCGCGATCGAAGAGGCCCTCCGCGACTCCGATGGAAACCGCGAACGCGCGGCCGAGCTCCTCGGAGTTTCCCCCACCACGCTGTGGCGAAAGATGACGCGCCTCAACGTGAGCTACGAGCCGAAAGGCTAGTTCTTCCGGTACGATGCGGATCGACGCGTTCGACTACACTCTGCCCGAGGAGCTCATCGCGAACGAGCCTCCGAAGGAGCGCGACGGGGCGCGGCTCTTGGTGCTCGATCGGGATCCCGCGTCCATCTTGGAGAGCAACGTGAGCGAGCTCGCCTCGTTCGTTCCCGAAGGCGCGCTCGTGGTCTTGAACGACACGCGCGTCGTGAAAGCGCGGCTCCTCGGTCACAAGGTAGGCTCCGGCGGCAAAGCCGAGATCTTCCTCGTTCGGAAGCGTGGCGACGGCACCTACCTCGCGCTCGGGAAGGCCTCCAAGGCGCTCCGCGAAGGCACGCGCATCGCGTGCGACACGCTCGTCGTCGAGGTCCGCGGCCGCGACGAAAACGAAGGGCTCTTGGTCGTCGCGCTCTCGACCACGTCCGACGAGACGGTGGAGCACGCCATCGCGCGCGTCGGTCACGTTCCGCTGCCGCCCTACATCAAGCGCCCTGCCACCTTGGAGGACGAGGCGCGTTACCAGACCGTGTTCGCGCGGGAGGACGGCGCGGTCGCGGCGCCGACGGCGGGGCTTCACCTCACCCGCGCGCTCCTCGCGAGGCTCGAGCAACGCGGAGTCACCACCGCGACGGTCACCCTCCACGTCGGCCTCGGCACGTTCTCCTCCGTCAACGTCGACGACCTCGACGACCACCCGATGCACGCCGAGACCTACGCGATCCCGCGCGAGACGGTGCAAGCGATCGCCCGCGCGCGGGAGCAGTCGCGCCCCGTCGTCGCGATCGGGACCACCGTCGTTCGCGCGCTCGAGAGCGGCAAGGATCCCGAGCGCCCCGGCCACGTCCGCGCGGTGCACTACGAAGAGACGCGGCTCCTCGTCCAGCCCGGGTACCGCTTCTCCGTCGTCGACATGCTGCTCACGAATTTCCATCTCCCGAAGTCCACGCTCCTCGCTCTCGTGTGCGCGTTCGGCGGTCATGACCGCGTGATGACGGCGTACCGAAAGGCCGTTCGAACCAAGATGCGCTTCTTCTCCTACGGCGACGCCATGTTCCTCCCTCGCGCGGAGCTCCCGTGAAGGGGCTCACGAAGGGCTTCGCGTTCGAGGTCGGCGCGACCGATGGTCACGCCCGCACCGGCACGCTCACCACGCCGCACGCCGTCGTCGAGACGCCCACGTTCATGCCGGTCGGCACGCAGGGCTCGGTCAAGACGCTCACGATGGACGAGGTCGCGAGCACCGGCGCCGGCATCGTGCTCGGCAACACGTACCACCTGTGGCTCCGCCCCGGCCCGGAGATGGTCGCGTCGCACGGCGGGCTCCACGGATTCACGCGCTGGCCTCGCGCGATGCTCACGGACTCGGGGGGATTTCAGGCTTTTTCGCTCGCGCAATCGCGCAAAGGCGAAGAGAAAAAGAAGAGCCTCGTGCTCCCCGCGGAGGACGGATTCACGTTTCGCTCGCACCTCGACGGATCGAAGCACCACCTCTCTCCCGAGGTCGCGGTGCGCGTGCAAGGCCTCCTCGGGGCCGACATTCAGATGCAGCTCGACGTGTGCCCTCCCGGCGAGTCGCCGCGCGATCTCGTCGCTCAGGCGGTGCAGCGCACCACCCGCTGGGCGCACCGGGCGCTCGCGTGCCCGCGACCGGAGGGGCAAGCACTGTTCGGAATCGTGCAAGGTGCATGTTTCACCGATTTGCGGATCGAGCACGCAGAGGAGCTCGGGGCGCTTCCGTTCGATGGCCTCGCGCTCGGCGGTTTCTCGGTCGGCGAGCCGATCGAGAAGATGGTCGAGACGCTCTTCGCCGTCGCGCACCGGGTCGATCCAGAGCGGCCCCGCTACTTGATGGGCGTCGGTACCCCAGAGGATTTGCTCAACGGGATCGCTGCCGGGATCGACATGTTCGACTGCGTGCTCCCGACCAGGAACGCGCGCAACGGCCAGGCGCTCACGCGCTTCGGCAAGGTCGTCATCAAGCAGGCCCGCTACAAAGACGATCGCGCTCCGCTCGATCCGGAATGCACCTGCCACTGCTGCACCGGCGGCTACACGCGGGCGTACTTGCGGCACCTCTACCTCGCCAAGGAGGTGCTCCTCCTGCGCCTCTTCTCGCTGCACAACCTGCACTTCTACGGCGAGCTCGTCCGGATGGCGCGAGCCGCGATCCGTGGGGGCACGTTCGAGGCTTTCCGCAACGGCCTGTCGGCGCGCATGCGCAACGGAAACGAGTGACCGCGGACGTGTAAGCCGTTGGTCGGTTTTTTCAGGCAAGCGGGCGTGCAAATGCGCACCGCATGGAAGGACCGCGCGCGCGACCGCTCCCGCTAGAACGCGGTCGAAAAGCCGAAGCGCGCGCGGGCGAGAGTGCGCTACGCTGTGGAGTCGGGGTCGGGAATGAGTGACCAAAAGAAGCCGCTCGGGAAGATCCTGTTGAAGCGGCACTCGGTGAGCGCCATCGATCTCGAGAACGCGCTCACGGAGAGCTCGCGGGAACACGGGCGCTCGTCCGGGGTGCCCCTCGCGTCGCGCTTGATGTCGCGCGGCGTGCTCCGTCAGGCGGACGCGCTTCGAGGCCTCGCGGAGCAGTTCGGTGTGCCGGCGATCGATCTCGAGCGGATCGGGATCGCGACCGCCGATCTCGTCGTCGACGAGGCCTTCGCGAAGCGAGCGAAGATGCTCGTCTTCTACATCGACGCCGCGCGGGTGCTCGTCGCGATGGAGAGCCCGGACGACACCGCGCTCTCGTCGGAGCTCGCGGTGCTCACCGGCCGCGCGGTGAGCCCCTACGTCGCCCTTTCGCTGCCGCTTCATCGCGCCCTCGAAGAAGCGTACGCCGCGCTCCGAGCGCGCAAGACCATGTATTTCGGCCGGCATGCACGCACCGCCGAGCACCGCGAAGTGCTCTTGGATCTCGCGACCTACGTGCCGCAAGTGGGCGCGAGTGACGACGGCGCAGTGTTCACCGGCGAGAACCTCCGCGAGGCCGACGAGACCTTCTCCGGACGCGAAGCGAGCCCCTCGACGGTCGGACGCGAGCCCATCGCCGGTGCGAGCGACGGCGTCGAGCTCGATGCCATGCTCGAGGAGGGCGCGCGGGCCTTTCACGAGAAGCGACCCGCGGACGGGATCGTGGTGCTCGACGACGCGGTGAAGCGCTTCCCGCGAAGCTTCCGCGCGCACTACCAGCTCGGGCTCATGTTGGGCCAAGCCGGGCGCCTCCACGAGGCGATCACCGCCCTCGACACAGCCTCCGCGCTCGATCCCACGTCGTACTCCACCCTCAAGAACCTCGCGCTTCTGCACGAGAAAGTGGGCTTCCTTGGCCGCGCGGTGACCGTGTGGCGGAGCGCGATGGAACACGCACCAGACGAGCGAACCCGCGCACGTATCGCCAGCCACGTGGCCAAGCTCTCCGACCGCGAGATGTAGGGAATCCTGCGCACAGAGTTGAGGCGCCCGACATTTTTTTCGATCGAGGGCCCACGCTGAGGCGTCGAGAGGGGGTATTCTATCCGTGACGCGATTGTCGCACGGCGCGGCAGAAGGCGGTGAGGCGTGAAGTTTCTCTGCGACCAGTGCAAGGCCAAGTACCAAATCGCCGACGAGAAGGTCGCTGGCCGAACCGTGCGCATGAAGTGCCGCAAGTGCGGCCACATGATCGAAGTGCGCGCCGAGGTCACCGAGTCGAGCGTGTCTCGCTCGCTCCCCACGCAGGACGATCCGTCGTCGGCCCCAAAGCCGGGCGGCCTCGCGACGTCGTTCTCGGCGGCGCGGCCCGCGCGTGGCTCGCAGGCCCCGAGCGCGCTCGCGGGCGCGTTCAGCCGTAAAGTCCAGAACGACGAGGACGAGACCGTGATGGGTGCGCCCGCAGCGTTCGAGGCCTCCGTCACCGAAGAGTGGTACGCCGCGATCAACGGCGTCCCCGTCGGTCCGATGCGCTTGTCGGAGCTCCGCACGAAGGCCTCGGCCGGCGCGATCAACGACGACACGCTCGCGTGGCAAGAGGGTTTCGAGGAGTGGCGGCCGGTCAAGACGATCACGCAGCTTGCCGCGATCGTTCGCGAAGCTGCTTCGCCAAAGCCGCTCACGGGTGCTCCCGCGCCGGCTACGCCTGCGCCACCGCGCGTCGCCGCGAAGCCTTCTCCCGCCGCTCGCCAAACCGCGCCGCTCGGCCCCGCTCCCGCGCGCGATGCGGTCGCTCCACGGAGCAACGTGGTGTCGATTTCGCGAAGCGGCGCAGCAGCGGCAGCCGCGGTCTCGCCGCTCGCGCCTGCCTCTTCGCCCGCTTTCTCTACTGCCGCCGCGCTGGCCCCCGCTTCCGCGCCTGCTCTTGCGCCTGCTGCGTCGCTCGCCCCGCTCGCAGCACCCCAAGCGAACCCGTTCGCGGGGGTCGATCCGTTCGCGCCAGCACCAGCGCCCTCGCCGTTTGCGCCCGCTCCGATGGCGCAAGCTGCGCCCGTGCCGATGGCGGTCGCCGATCCGTTCGCCTCGGTGTCCGCGGCAGCCCCCGCCTTCGCGCCGCCTGCGCCAGCTCCGATGGCGGAGCCGTTCGAGGTCCCGCCGCAACAACAACAGCAACAGCAAAAGAAGGGCGTTCCGCTGCTCTTCGTCGCGGTGCTCGTGCTTGCCGCAGCGTTCGGCATCACCGCCGCTGTGCTCACGTTCAAGAGCGGCGACAACCCGGTAGCGACCGCGCCGTCGGCAGCAGTGCCCGCCCCTCCCGCGCCGCCGACCGCGGATCCGAACGTCCCCCCCCCTGCGCCGACCGACTCAGTCGCCGTCACGGCCGAAGCCGACGCAGGCCCACAGAAGGTCGCGATGGGCGGCCCGCGGGGCCCCGCAGGTCCCGCCGTCCCCGCCCCGGCCACGTCGAAGAGCGGCACCGCCGTCAACCTCGCCGACCTCGGGCTCGGCGGCCCGGGCACGAGCAAGGGCCCCACCAGCGCCGCTGGCGCCGGACCAACGGCGGGCTCGGGCCAGGCCCTCGACGCGGCTTCTATCCAGCGCACGATCGCGGCTTACAAGGTCGGCGTGAAGCGAAAGTGCTGGGACAACGCGTCGGAGGGCAAGCCGAGCGCGAACGTGAGCATCTCGGTCACGGTCGCCTCGACTGGCCTCGTCAGCTCCGCCTCTGGTTCCGGCGACGATCCGGTGGTAGCTCGCTGCGTCGAGAACCACGTCCGCGGGTGGAAGTTCGAGGGTGGCGGCCAGACTGTCATCCCGTTCCACTTCGTTCGCCAGTAGGCGGCAGGGCGGCAACAAAGGGCATTCCGGGCCCGCACTGCGCGGCCTGGTTTAAGCGGGGGTCCTCGTCGAGACCCGCGTCTGCCTTTTGGAGGAACGCGCAGAGTTGGGTTTTTGCGGCGCGATCAGCAACGTTCCGGGTCGGGACGCCGAGAAGCGGCATGCTCCTCACACCCGATTCACCCGACTACCCGCGTGCGCTCCGTGCGCTTGCTCCCCCTCCCGTGCTGACCCTGTCGTCGGCGCTGCCGCGTGGCGCCTATGTGGCCGTCGTCGGGACGCGCGAGCCATGCGAAGGCGCGCGCACCTTCGCGTTCGAGCTCGCCCGCGCCGTCGCCAAGGCCGGCGGCGTCGTGGTCTCCGGGGGAGCGCTCGGCATCGACGGGGCGGCCCACGAGGGTGCCCTCGCGGAGGGCGGGGCTACCGTCGCCGTCGTCGCGACCGGGAAAAACCACGTATTTCCGCCGCAGCACGAGGCTCTCTTCGAGCGCATCGCGGCGTCCCGCGGGGCGATGGTGTGGCCGTTTGCGGACAACGCCGAGTCGCGCCGTCACCATTTCCTCAGACGGAACTCGATCCTCGTAGCGCTCTCGACCGCGGTCGTGGTCGTTCAGGCCGGCGCGGGGTCTGGAGCCCTCAACGCCGCCTCATGGGCGCGGAGGCTGAACCGGCGACGATGGGTGGTGCCCTATTCTCCCTGGAATTCCAAGGGGTTCGAGGGATCTCTTGCCGAGCTCGAGCGGGGGGCGAGGCCGCTCGTGTCGATAAAGAACTTTCTAAAAGCCGAAGAAATGTCGGGAGCGACACTTCCCTTGGGATTTCATGAGCTTGCGGCGCCGGTCAACGAACGCGAGTCGCGGCCTCCGGAGGGCAGCGAGGCTGTGCTGCTGAACGTAATGGATGGGGAACCGAAGCATCGCGACGAGCTGGCGGAGGCCTCCGGGCTGACCGCGGCGCAGGTCACGACGGCGCTCTTGACGCTCACATTGGAGAACGTAGTAGAAGAGGGCCCCTTAGGTTTTTTCAGTCGGGTCGGAAAATGAGCTGGCCCAAGTTTCGCGTCATCTACGGCAAAGGCTCGTGGCTCCGAGCATGCCAATCCGAGGAAGTATGGGGAAAACGCTCGTCGTCGTCGAATCGCCCGCGAAAGCGAAGACGATCAAGAAGTACCTCGGGGCTGGCTACGAGGTTTTAGCCTCGAAGGGCCACATCAAAGATCTGCCCAAGAAGATGGGGATCGACATCGAGAACGGCTTCAAAGAAACCTATGAAATCGTGCCCGGCAAGGAGAAGGTCCTCGCCGAGCTGAAGGATGCCGCCGCGTTGGCGGACGACGTCCTCATCGCGACCGACCCCGATCGCGAAGGTGAGGCCATCGCCTGGCACCTCGCGGAAGAGCTGACGGCGTCGCCCGAGCACGCAAAACGCGTGGAGTTTCACGAGATTACCAAAAACGGCGTCCAGCGCGGCGTCGCGACTCCGCGAGCCTTGGACCGTGCGCTCTACGATGCGCAGCGGGCGCGGCGGGTCCTCGATCGCATCGTCGGGTACGACGTGTCGGCGCTCGTGTGGTCCAAGCTCGCCTTCGGGCTCTCCGCGGGCCGCGTGCAGAGCGTCGCGCTTCGGCTGATCGTCGATCGGGAGCGTGAAATCGAGGCGTTCAAGCCGGTCGAGTACTGGAACATCGGCGTCACCCTCGCCGACCAGACGACCAAGAAGGTGCACCCGTTCTTCGCGCGCATCGCGACCAAAGACGGCGAGAAGCTCGAGGTCGGCGAAGGAACGACCGCCGCCGCGACGAAGGCCGCGCTCGAGAGCGCGACGTACCGCATCGGCAAGGTCACCACCTCCGAGCGCAAGCGCAAAGCTCCGGCCCCCTACTCCACGAGCAAGCTCCAGCAAGACGCCGTGAACCGGCTCGGCTTCGGCGCCAAGCGCACGATGCAGGTCGCGCAAAGTCTCTACGAAGGCGTGGACCTCGGCAAAGAGGGCGGCATCGTGGGCCTCATCACCTACATGCGTACCGACTCCACCCGCGTGTCGCCGGAAGCGCAGGGGCTGGCGCAGGAGTACATCGGCGCGACGTACGGCAAGTCGCACATCCCCGCGCAGCCGAACGTCTTCAAGTCGAAGAAGAACACCCAGGACGCCCACGAAGCGATCCGTCCCACCTCGCTCGAGCTCCCGCCCGAGTCGGTGAAGAAGCACCTCAAGGACGAGCAGTTCAAGCTCTACAAGCTCATCTGGGATCGCTTCGTCGGGAGCCAGATGGCAGACGCGATCTACGACCAGACCTCCGCAGAGATCGACGCGATCGCGAAGGACGCGAAGTACGGCCTCCGAGTGGGCGGGCGCGTCCTCAAGTTCGGCGGCTGGCTCGACGTGTACGGCGAGAAGAACCAGGCGACCCAGGCCGGCGAGGACGACGAGGCCGCGAAGGCGGCGCAAGCCGAGGGGAAACCGCCCGCAGACGACGCTGCCTCCGAGCTCCCTCCCCTCAAGCAGGGCACTGTGCTGACGCTGGTGACACCTCCGGGGGTTCTCGCCGAGCAGAAGTTCACCCAGCCGCCCCCCCGTTACAACGAAGGCTCGCTCGTCCGCGAGCTGGAAGAGCGCGGGATCGGCCGTCCGAGCACGTACGCCGAGATCATCAGCAAGGTGCAGGCCCGCGACTACGTCGAGAAGCTCGACAACCGCAGCTTCCGCCCCACGACGCTCGGCAAGTACGTGGTCGATGGGCTCGTCAACAGCCAGCTCGACTTCATGGACCCGGCGTTCACGTCGAGCATGGAGCAAGAGCTCGACGAGGTGGAGGCCGGCACTGTCGAGCGCACCACGCTACTTTCGCGTTTTTACAAGCGGTTCCGAGAGCAGCTCGACAGCGGCAAGAAGTCGAAGCGTTGGAACCCGGAGCCCGAGCCGACGGGCGAAATTTGCGAGGTGTGCGGACCCAAGTCCTCGGACGCAAAGCTAAAGGCGTTGCCGCCCGGCGAGATGATGAAGCGCTGGTCGAAGAACGGCTGGTTCCTCGGCTGCTCGAACTACCCGAAGTGCAAGACCACGCGCGATCTCGGCCCCGACGGCAAGGGTGCGGCACCCGCCCGCGAGAGCGGCGTCGACTGCGACAAGTGTGGCAAGCCGATGATCATCCGGAGCGGCCGCTACGGAGAGTTTCTCTCCTGCACCGGCTACCCCGAGTGCAAGAACGCGCGCCCAGTCCCCCTCGGCGTTCCTTGCCCCAAGTGCGGAGGCGACATCATCGAGGTTCGTTCCAAGAAGAAGGGCGGGAAGACGTTCTTCGGCTGCTCGAACTACGCGAACGAAGCGCTCAAGTGTGATTTCAAGCTCTGGCAGAAGCCAATCCCCGAAGAGTGCCCCGCCTGCAAGGCGCCGTACCTCGTCATGGGCGGCAACAAGGCCAAGCCCCTCATCGTTTGCGCGAACAAAGAGTGTGGCTACAAGCGAGAAGTCGAAATCGAGGAGCCGCCCTCCGAAGCCGCCACCGCCTAGAAGGGCAGCATTCGTCGAGACCTTCGCCTACCGGTCGTCCCTCGTTGGGGGACGTCCGGGCCGGGCGTGAAGAGCTCGTTCCGCGCGGCCTGGTATTCTCGGTCTCGTCCGCGCTCGCGGGCTCGAGCGTCGCCACGGTCGCGGGCGGCTCGGAAAGAGCCGTCGCGAAGATAGCGGTAACCATTCGAAATCAATGGCATTTCGCGCCTCGCGACGGAGCGTAGGATCGCGTCGTTGTTCAAGGCGGCGAGCACACGACGCCGAGCGCACGCACACGACGCGCCCAAGCGCCCCCAGCGCGAGCACGAGGGACACACGCAGCGCGAGCACACCGCGCCCAGCGCGAGCGACGCGCCCAAGCGGCGAGCGACGCGCCCAAGCGCCAGCGACGCGCCCAGCGCCAGCGACGCGCCCAAGCGCGAGCGACGCGCCCAGCGCCAGCGACGCGCCCAGCGCCAGCGATGCGCGAGCCCACGACGCCCGCGAGACGCGGAGAAGGCTGGACGGTTTTCGGCGAGACCGAGCCTGGGCTAGGAGGCCGCGCGGAACGAGCTCCTGTTCGTGAGCACGGCCGACGACCCTTGGAAGTCCCTGACGAGGGACGACGCCCAGGCGAAGGTATCGCCGAAAACGCCAGCCTTCTATTTCGTGGGGCGTTTGAAGAGGGATGCGTCGACTTTGACGCCTCGCGCGCCGAGCTCGGACGCGGCCTTCGGGACGACTCCGGACGGTGAGAAGCTCGAGTCGGTCTCGTTGAAGGAGAAGACGTCGCGGGTGGCGAAGCCCTTGCCCTCCGCGGCGACCTCCGAGATGCGCAGGACGCGTCGACGCCCGTCGGGAGACGAGCCG
>JAAFHV010000122.1 GCA_013297655.1 Myxococcales bacterium
ACACTTCGACCTGCTCACGGCGACCCTCGCCGGAGCCGCACGTCTCGCCTTGGAGAACCTCATGATGCACGGATTCAAGCCGCAGAGTGACTTCGCGAAAAAGTACTGGGAAGAGGGCCGCGACAACGGTCTCGAGCTCGGCCGCGAGGAGGGGCGGCAAGAAGGACGTCAGGAAGGACGTCAGGAAGGACGCCAAGCCCTCGCCGGAGCTCTCCTCGCGTCGTTCGCCGCGCGCGCCCTCCATCCTTCCGAGCAAGAAAGCGAGCGTATCGCGCGCGCCGACATCGCGACGCTTCAGGATTGGCTACTCCGTTCCTTCACCGCGACGCGGATCGACGACGCTCTACGGTGATTGCCGCGTTGCCGAACGAGCTCGACGGGCGCTCACGCGTCTAGCACTTCCCCGAGCCGCCCAAGCGCCTCATCCAGCCGCTCCAAGGGCAGCGACCAAGCCAAACGGAACCCGTTCTTCACTCCAAAGAACGAGCCCGGAACCACGAGCACGCTTCGCTCGCGCTGGCCCTTCTCGATTCGTGCGCGAAGATCCTCGTTTGCGTCTTTGGTGCGCGTCGCGAAGCCGAAGAGGCCGTGCTCGGGCGCGCTCCACGAGAGATCTTTGCGGCTCGCCATCCACGCGCCGACCCGATCGCGCTTCTTCGCGAGGTCCCGCTCCGCGCGGGCGGTGAGCGACTCCAAATGGCGGAAAATATGCACTCCCCGCGCGGCGTGGCCGACCGGCAAATGACCCAACGTGGTCACGAGATGCGTGCGGCATGCATCGATCGCGGTGCCGCTCCCGGTGACCCAGCCGATGCGGTGCGGACCTGCGCCCCAGCACTTCGTGAGGCTCGATACGCACACCACGTTCGCGCCGAGGCGCGCGGCAGAGCTCGCGTAGGCCGGCTTCTGCAAATCGACGAACGGCGCGTACACCTCGTCGACGAGGAGCGTGGCACCCCGCTCCGCGCAGAGCGCCGCGATGTCGCCCAGCACCTCGAGCGGCGTGTGCACACCGGTGGGGTTGTGCAGGTTCGTGACGACGACCAGCTTCGTGCGGTCCGTCATTTTGGCCGCGATCTGGTTCGGTTCGAGCAGATAACGCGCCTCGGGGCGACGCTCGAACGTGACCACCTTCGCGCCGAGCTGCTCAGGCACCGCGAGGAGCGGCTCGTACGTGGGCGCTTCCACCAGGACCTCGTCGCCGGGCGAGACGAGCGCGCTCATCGCCACGAAGAGACCGTGCGAGGCGCCGAGGGTGGGCACCACGCACTCCTCCGGTGCTTGATTGAACGCGGCGATCGCCTCGACCAACGTGCCATAAGCGCGCGCGTCGATCGGGCCCTCCAATGGCGGCAGCTCGGCCTCTCCGAAGGGCAAAATGCCGCTCGCGGCGAGATCGAGCTCACTCCGTCCGACGTGATCGAAGGCCCAGTGGAGATATTTCGTGCGACGAACCATGGTGCTTATTTCTTCGCGAGCGTGAGCTTGCCTTCACGAACGAGGCCCGCATTTCCGCGTGAAGCCTGGAGCGTGCCCTCGCCTTTGTCGGCCGTGATTTTGGCTGAGATCGTGCCGTAAAAACCGTTGTCGGTCGGGTCCTTGCGGCGAATCGTGGCGGCGAGGGTGTCGCCGTCGAGGCGTCCGTCGACGAGCCCCGCGCCGAGCGCGCCGTCGACCGTGCCCGTCACGCGACCGTCGGCCGTCACGTCGAGCGCGAGCTTGCCCTCGCCCACACCCTCGTTGCCCTCTTCGCCTTTCCACTTCGCGGCGTCGGGCACCGTGATGCTCGTGACCGCGGTGGTCGTGTACTTTCCCTCGTACGCCGACGCGCGGCCCGCGGGGGGCTGCGCACCCGAGGCCGCTGCTCCCGCGCTCGGAGCCGCCGAGCCCGTTCCGACGGGTGCAGGCTCGGTCGCGGTGGACGCGCTGCCCGTCGGGGAAGGGGTGGCTTCAGGATCTTTTTTGCAGGCCGTCGAGCCGAGCGCGAGCGCCGCCGCGAGGGTGAGGACCACGAGCTTCACGCCGCTCTTCTGCATCATCGGTGCACCTCTCCCACGCGCGACAAAATGCGGACGGCGAGCTCGCCCTCCACGTGCACGAGCTCACCCTTGGCGACCTCGGTGCCGGATACACGGAGCACCACGGGCTCTCCCAAGCGGCGCCCGAGGGTGATCACGTCGCCGACGCGCGTCTTTGCCCACGCGCTCGCGGGGAGCTCGGCGAGGCCGAGCTCGACACGAACCACGATGGGAACGTCGGCCAGCACGTCGGTCGGGATGTCGTTCGAGTCCATGGGTCCTCCGCGGCCGCGGCCGCGCCCCGTCGCATCGTCCTTCGAGACGAGGGGCATCGCCACGCGCTCGGCACTTACCACAAGCGACTCGGGATCCCGAAGATCGCAGACCATCCCGAGCTCCCCACGCGGCGCGCACAGCACCACCGGCCCGCGGTACGCGACGGTCTCGAGCCCGCGCCGTCCTTCGTAGCCCTTCGCCTCGGCGCCGGTGAGCAGCACGTCGCCCGGCGCGAGACGCGAAATCTCGTCGATCGAGGCCGCGCAGGTGGCGACCACCACCGTGAGGCCCAGCGTGGTCGGTCCCATCGTCGCGAGATGCAATGGCAGAAACGCGCCCACCTCGGGTGGCGCGAGCGCGCTCGTGTCGAGCACGACCAACGCCGTGAACGCGTCGTCGTCCACGAGCACGGTGAAGAGCGCGGTGTGCGCGGCTCCGCTCCGTGCGACGTCGAGGAAGAGGTGCCCCGCCGCGCCCGCCGCGAGCACCACCGGCGCCGTGCCGACATGCGAGCGCGCCGCGACGGCGCGCACGATCGCCGCGAACCCGCCCGCGATCTCGTGGGAGGGCAACGCGTTCGGCGTCATGAACTTCGGTGGTGCCCGCCCGAGCGCGCGCGCGACGAGGGTGGCGGCGAGGCTGGGCTCGGCGACCACGAGCACGGCGTGATCGGCGCGTGGTTTGTCTGCCGGGGCGAGCAATACGCCGATCGCGTTCTCCGGCACGTGCGCCGGCGACGCATCACGTACACCCTTGAGCAGCGCCTCGGTGCGCGCGCCGAGCATGCCCCCGAGCGTCTCCATCACTTTGCGTGCATCGACGAATCTGCGCGAAATGTCGCGCATTTTTACCCCTGCGAGCACCTCTCGGCGCGTGAGCGCCTCGATCTGCTCCCAAGGATACGGAGACACGACCGGGGCTCCCTGCCGCTGGCCGAATGTCATCGAGGCTTCTCGTGCGCGATCGTCCAATGGCGATCGCTCGTCGCGGTGATGGCGCTCGCGGGGATCCCGAGCGCCTCCACGACCCGCTGCACCTCGTCCACTCGAAGCGCGGCGTGGAGCGAAGCATGAAACAGCGCGACCTGACGCGCGTGCGCCTCGCGATCCTCGGGATCGTCGGGGGTCTTTCCCCCGTGCTTCGCGACGAGCGCGTCGACCTCGTCGGCCGTGTCCGGCCTCGCCAAGTCACGCACGAAGAAGAGACCACCCGGAGGAACGCGCGCCCACCACGCCGCGAGCGCGATCGCAGGATCGGGGATGTGGTGCACCACGCTGTTCGAGCACACCACGTCGAACGGCTCCTCGAACGCGCGCGGCGCCTTCGCGTCGTCGACCCAGAGCGCGATGCGCTCGCCGAACCCTGCATCATGCACGTTCTTCGAGGCGACGCGGATCATGTGCTCGGCGAGATCGATCGCGATCACGTTCACGCGCGGGTGCTTCGCGCAGAGCGTGATTGGGATCCGCGCGGTGCCGGTTCCGAGGTCGAGCACCCACTTCAGCGCCGGGCGCCGGATCAAGAGGTCGTCGCAAAAGACCCCGTTCACCTGCGTGTGGTCCATCGCGTCGTAGTCTTCGGCCTCGGTGGCCGTGTCCATGACCTCGGGCTCGAGGGTGCGGGGGAGGGTCATGATCAGCGCCCCAGCACGATTTCTCGCTCCACGAGCGTGTCGGCCTTTTGCACGAAGTCCACGAAGGCCGCGTATTCCTTGCCCGGCTGCACGCGCGAAGCAGGGATGTCGATTCGGCGCAGTAGGCGGATCGCGTGGCCGGACACGGTGTCTTTCACCTCCACGATGCGCTCGCCGTCCTTCACGGTGCCGGTGGGCAACGTGGTGGGCATGCGGGTCGTCTTGGGAGTGACGATCTCGAAGTCGAGCTCGAAGTGGGACGACGCCCCGAGGAGCAGCGGCGTCTGACGGTTCGGCATCGTCGCGAGCTGCGCGAGGTGGAGCGGGAACAGCGATTTGAGCGCGAAGCCTTGGCCCTCCACCCGAACGAGCTGCGACACCTCCGCCTTCACCTTCATCACGAGCGGCTCGTTCAGCGCCGCCACGTTCTCGAGCTTCACGTCGCGCACCCGCGCGCCGGGCAGGTTCCGCGCGAGGAGGCGCGTCTCCACGAAGTCGAAGCGTTTGCTCTCGGGCACCTTGTCGAAGATGCCGCGCATGCTGATCCCCACCTTGCCGGTGAAGCTCTGCGTGATCTCGACCTGCGCCGAGCCATCTTCGCGGAGATCGGCGCGCCCTTGGATGAGGATGCCGTCGGTCACGCCGTTCGCGTCGATCGTCTCGCGCGGCACGCCGGGCTTGAGCACCACCGCGGTCTGCCCGCGCACCTCCGCCGGCACGTAGGCGTAGGGCGCGAACTTGTCTTTCACGGTGAGCCAGCGCACCCCGTGGCCAGTATCCACGCGGAGCAAGAGGTTGTCGTACCCCTCGATTTCACTCATCTTTCCGCGGGGTGGCATCGCGAGCTTGTTCTTCGCGATCGCGTAGTCGACCGGGATCCCGAGCTGGCGGAGCAGGTGCGAAAACGCGGCTTGGCGCGAGCCCGATTTGCCGAGGAGCGCGCGCCGGCCGTCGCTCTCTTGACCCTCTTCCACGTTCTCCAAGACCCACGCGTAGGCTTTCTTCGCGACCGCGTCTTTGTCGGCGAGGTTCGCGCCCTTCACGATCTCGAGCGCGCGTCGCTTGAGGCGCGGATCGAGCGGCGTCTCGTCGGTGGCCACGTCGACCAAACGCGCGAGCGTCTCTTCGAGCGATTGCCCCCAGCCGATGCGCACGCTCGGCAAGAACTCGCGCGGCGACACGCTGTCCGGCTCTTCCGGGGCAGGGGGGCTCTCGTCCATGCGCCAACGACGCTCGATGAACGTGCCCTTCTCGGCCACCTTCGCGTCCGGCACCTGGCCGAGCACTTCGATCTCGAGCGGCTTGTCCTTCGGCGTGATTGCGACGAACTCGCTTCGCCAGTAACCCTTGTCGGCCTCGCGGAAGAACCAGTGCGGGCCACGGTAGGTGCGCCCCTTGTAGCTCTCCGCCGGCTGCGTCGTGATGTGCTCGATCTCGAGGTAATCGCCGACGTCGAGGTGGGGCATCGTGAGGGTGGGCTTGCCCGCCACCGGCTCCGGCTCGAGCACCGAGCCATCGGGCTTGATCACGCGGAGGCGGAGCACGAGGCCGGTCGGAGGCTCTTGCTCGGACTCTTTTCCGATCGCCTCCTGCGACTGCATCTTCAAGATCTCGTGCTCGAGCATTTCACTCGAGCCGTCTGGGTGCACCCACACCGCGGAATAATCGAGGACACGCGCCGAGACGCCGTCCATGTGCTTGCCGCTCTTTTCCCAGGCCGTGAAGGCCTTCACGACCGCGCGTCCGTCTACGCGATAAGGCTCGAGCGCGCTCGCGCCTTCGAGGAGCTCCACCGCGTCGCGGATGTCGGTGCCCTTGCCGCCCGCCTGCAGCGTCTCGGCGAGCGCGCGTCGCAACGCGGAGAGATCGCCCTTCGCATAAGCACGATCGGCGAGCCGGAGCCGCAGCCCCGAGTCCGACGGGTTCTTCGCGAGCGCCTTCTCGAGCTGCTCGGCCGCCGCGCTCGGATCTCCGCCCCGCATGAGGGCGTCCGCGATGCGACCGGCGATGTCTTTGCGATCCGGTCGTCGCACCTGGAGCTTCTTGAGCTCCGCGACGGCGGCCTTCCAATCGCGCCGCGCGAGGGCACGATCGATGTCGAGCTCCACGTCCGGATCGAGCTTTTTGATCCGCTCGGCGGTCGCGTCGGCCTCGGCGAGGGCGCCGTCGTCGTCGAGCGCGGCGAGGTAAAGACGCTGCGCCGGCATGCTGTCCGGGAAGCGGGTCGCGAGCTCTTTTGCCGATTTCATCCGCTCCGCGCGCCAGCCGAGCTTCGCGTAAATTCGCGTGAGCTGATCGCCGAGCTCGAGCACGTCGGGGAACTCGGCCACCAGCTTGCGCATCGGCTCGACCGCTTCGACGAGACCACGCTGCTCCGCTTCGTCGAGCACGAGCCACGCGCGCGCGATCCACATTTTGGGATCGGCTTCGACGGCGCGCTGATGATCCATCTTCTCGTTGCGCTTACGGAGCTCGTCGGGGAGCGCCGGATCACGGCTCACGAGCGACGCGGC
The DNA here is from genome assembly GCA_013297655.1 of Myxococcales bacterium. Taxonomy (GTDB): domain Bacteria; phylum Myxococcota_A; class Polyangia; order Polyangiales; family Polyangiaceae; genus JAAFHV01. The sequence goes on from JAAFHV010000122.1 coordinate 6,441, forward strand.
GAGCTCGAGCGAGTAGGGCGCCGCTTCTTTGCCGATCAGCGGCTCGAGCACCACCCCGGCCACGTCGTTGATGCCCTCGACCCCGGCTGCGTGCGCGACGAGGATGCGCGAGAACGGATCGAGCTCCGGCTCTTCGCCACGCGCGAGCGCGGTCACGATGGTGTCGATCGGGTTCGGGCTCACGAGCGGGGTCGCGGGGGTGAGCCCGTATGGCAGCGCGGGGTTCGTATCGGCGACCAGCTTGGCCGGCGTACCGTCGAGGTTCAAGACGCGTATCGACGCGGAATCCGTCACGATTCGGGCGAGGATGCGGTGGCGCCCTTTGCCCACGTGGGCCGCGCCGCCGAACCTTTGCCACGCGCCCCAACCGCGGAGATCACGCTCCACGACCGCCGCGTCGTCGACCCACACTTTGACCGCGCCTTGCACCGCCACCACGATGTCGCGCTCGGCTTCGGTCGTGACGTACGACTCGGCGTAGAACACGCCGTCGAGGGAGGCCTCGGTGCTCTGCGCGACGCAGCGGGCCTGCTCCGTCTTCACGATCCGCGGCACGGTCGCGCGGTGCGGATCGGGCGCGAACGAGACGGGCCAAGGCGCGGTCTCGGCGGCGAACGAGCGCCTACGGTCGGCGGCGGTGCCCTGCCCGAAGGGGCCCGCGATCCGGAGCCCGCTCACGCAGCCCATGCGGCTCGTGACCTCGGCGTCGTACGCCTTGTCGATCACCTTCACCTCGTCGAACGACTCGACGGCCCACCACTCGACGAGCTCGGCCATCGCGCGCCAGCCGATGCGACCCGGCCGCGCGATGAGGTCTTCGATCGGCTTTTTGTAGGTCTTCCAGAGCCCGGGGGTCGATCCGCGGAGCGCGACGAGGCGGTGCGCGGCCATCCACGCGGCGAGCTCGGTCTCTTTCGAGTCGGAGTCGCGGGCAGCGACGAGCGCGCCCACGAAGTGCTCTGCGGCGGTCTTCGGGAGGCCGTGTCCTTCGTCGGCGAGGGCGCGCCCGAGGCTGGCGTGGAGGCCACGCTCCTTCGGCAGCTTGTCGAGCTGTTTGCGCGCCTCGGTGGCCTGCTTGGCCTCGCCGCCCGGGGCATACAGCTCCGCGAGCAGCCACCGGCCGACCTTCTCGCCATCGCTCGAGCCGCTCGCCGAGCGAAGCTCACGAACGAGAGAAGAAGAGGTAGGAGACGTGGGTTCTTTGCCGCAGCCGGGGACGAGCGCGAGCGCGCCGAGCATCGCAAAGATGGCAAAAGCCGTATTTCTAGCCATTCGAGGCGGAAGATTCGGCCTTTGTGGCGCGGCGCACAAGCGGTTTCAACCCTCCGGCTCGCGAGCGCGGGGGAGCCGCACGCCGCCGGGCTCGCCCTCGAAAACCCGAGCAACTTCGTGTAGGTCCGCGATGGTGCGAGCGGGCTCGTGGCACGCGCAGGGGCTCGGAACCCCGAGCGCGTGCGAACGGGCCGCAAAATCCCACGAGCCGCCAACCGCGGGGGCTGCGGAGCCACGTCCCATCTTCGGCTCGCGGCGTTACGCGCGGAGCGGAAGGGGAGGCTCGCCGGTGCGACGGCACGAGACGGCGTAGAGCTCTTCTGCGAGGGACTCGTCGCGCGCGGCCTTCGAGGGGGTCGCCTCGCGTTCGTCCGAGAAGTACTTGCCCGTCACGCGCGCGAGCTCGGTCGCGGTGGCCACTTTCACGGTGGTTTTTGCTCCCGAAGCGAGGCTCGCGCCCGCCATACCGAAGCCGCTCTTCAGGAGCTTCGTGGTGATCACGCCAGGGTGGAGCGCGTTGTGGGTGGTCCGTGTGCGTTTGGCCATCGCGACGGCGAAGAGCACGTTCGCGAGCTTCGATCGTGCGTACGCGTCGTAGCCGTCGAAGCCGCGGGCAGACTCGAGATCGTTCGCGTCGAGCTTGCCGCGTCCATGCGCCATCGAGCTCACGTGCACCGCGCGCGCGGGCGCCTCGTCGGTCCCCATCGACGCGGCCTCGAGGAGCGGCAAGAGGCGATGGGTGAGCACGAACGGCGCGAAGTGGTTCACCGCCATCGTGAGCTCGAACCCGTCGCTCGTGAGCTGTCGCTCGTGCACGAACACGCCCGCGTTGTTCACCAGCACGTCGAGCTTCGGTGTCATCGCGGCGACCATCGCGGCGAGGTGACGAACGTCGTCCATCTTCCCCAAGTCGGCGAACACGGGCTCTCCGCTGCCGATGTCCGCGCAGGCCGCTCTTGCCTTCTCTGCGGTTCGTCCGTGGACCAGCACGCGGTAGCCGAGGGAAGCGAGCACCTTCGCCGTCTCCTTGCCGATTCCGTCGGTGGCTCCCGTGACGAGGGCGATCTTCATCGCGTGAGATTAGCTCGAAAGCCGCGGCGTCGAAGCTCCCGAGCGCGTCGATGTCGATTGGGCGATCCCGCGGCTGGGGCGCTGCACGTAGGCGGGGATGAGACACGTCGCACCCCGTCGGATCGCACGATGAGCGCGCCAGAGAACGAATTCGAGCGCGCCGCCCGCGCGATGCGCCGAAAAAGCGCGCCCCCCATCATCGTCTTCTTCCTCGCCGCGACGACGATCGGGACCGCAATCGGCTTTCAGCTCGGGACGAGCCGCTTCCTCGATCGGGCGCCGGTCGGGGCTCTCGTCGGCTTCTTCGGGGGCCTCTTTCTGTGGTTTCTGCCCGCGATGCTCCGCCGCCGGTACGTGGTCCGTAGAGCGAACCGTGAGGCGTTCGACAAGGCGTGGCGCGAGGGGAGGATTTGGCGCTGAGCGGGGTGAGCCTCGTCCTCCGTCTGGTGGCGTGGTGATCGAGAGCCAATCGCCGAGCTTTGCCTTCGCGACGTCGCCCGCGCCTCGTTGTGGTGTCTTGCGTCGTAGAGAGTTGCATTCCAATCGCGGCGAAGGTCTCCTTCGGGAGCCGATGCACGCTCCAGGACAGCCCTTCGACCCGTACGCATCGCTCCGTGCGCGGGTCGGCTCGGTGCTGGGCGGCAAGTGGCAGCTCGACGAGCTCCTCGGGATCGGCGGCTCGGCCGCGGTCTACTCGGCGACTCACCGCAACGGGCGCCGCTTCGCGATCAAGGTCGCGCACGCCGATCAGCTCCGAAGTGCTCAAGATCTCGAACGATTTCGTCGGGAGCCCTACATCGCGAATCGCATCGGGCACCCCGCCGTGGTGCGCGTGTTCGACGACGGGACGACCGAAGAGGGGCTCCCGTTCTTCGTCATGGAGCTGCTCGAGGGCGAGCCGATCGGCGCCTCCGTCCAGCGCGGCGAGCCCCGCACCTACGGCGACGTGATCGAGATCGCGGCGACCATGCTCTCCATCTTGGAGGTGGCGCACGGGATGGGGATCGTGCACCGCGACTTGAAGCCCTCGAACTTTTTTCGCTGCACCAGCGGCGAGCTCAAGCTCCTCGATTTCGGGATCGCGCGCTCCGGCGACCTCGACGAGCTCACGCAGTCCGGGATGATGCTCGGAACACCCGCGTTCATGGCCCCGGAGCAGGCCCTCGCGCGGCGCGATCTGGTGGGCCCGCAGACCGATATTTTTGCGGTCGGCGCCTCGGCGCTGGTGCTCCTCAAGGGGGGCCCGCTCCGCGAAGGAAACGAGCTCGCCCTCGCCGCGATCGAGCCGCTCCCGAGCGCAGACGACATGGGCCTTCGCGGCCCGCGCGAGCTGCTCCGTGTGTTCGAGCGCGCCGTCTCGTTCCACGTCGACGCGCGTTTCCCCTCTGCCCGCGCGATGCGCGAGTCGCTCGAGCGCGCCGCCCAGCACGTCGGCCCGGAGGTGCTCGCGAGCGTCGGCTTCGACCCGAGCCTCCCGCGCAGCTCGTCGAACGTACCCACCGTGAAAGAAGCGCGCACCCACGGCGAAGCTGCGCCGTTCGATCCGGGAAACCCGGCGACGCAAGCGTTCGTGCTCGATCGTCGGGTGTCGCAGCCGAGCTACCCGGCGCTCGATGGGCGCGCCTTCGCGTCCGAGCCTGCCGTGCGAATGCCCGAGAAAAAAGCCGAATCGACGGTTTGGATTCGTGTCCTCGGTCTCGTCATCGTGCTCGCCGGGGTGGGCTTCGGTCTTCGTTGGGTCATGCTCCATCGCAGCGTCGGGCCGGCAGCGTCGCCCACGCAGCCAGCGCCCAAGTCGTCCTCTCACTGATCTCGCGCGCGCTCACGACGCGCTATCGTCGAAGCATGCAAACGGGGAGGGGACCGTGATCGCGCCGTCGTCTGCGTTGGATCTCTCGGCGCCGACGTACGTCACGGGCTTCCCTGCGTACGTGCTCACGTTCCTCGTCGTGGCCGGAGGGGCGTTCGCGATCGGGTGGGTCTTTCGGCTCCGCGCTCTCCTCGTCGCTCGTACGGCGGCGGAGAAAGCGCACGCAGAAGGAAAGACCGCCTGGCCCGCCGAGGGCGCGTCACGGGAAGCGCGCTCCGTCGTGCGTGGCAAGGTCGCCCCCGCCGATGGCGAGCGCGGCTCACCGGTGCGGGTCGAGATTCGTCAGGCCGCGAAGAACCACACGAACAAGAACAGCAAATGGCACACATGGGAGGAGCTCCCGCCTCGCGCCATCGTCGCGCGCGCGTTCCTCCTCGAGCGTGACGGCGAGGAGCCGGTCCGCGTCGAACCGGGCCAAGACGTGTTCCTCATCGACGATCTCACGACCGTGCCTCACGCGAGCCGAGCCACCCGTCGCTCGCGTGTCTCGGAGCTCTCGGTGGGCGAAGAGGTTTCGGCGTATGGCACGTTGAGGCTCGCGCCGGCGGCTTCCTCTGCGTCCGGGAGTGCCCCATCGGCGTATCGCGGCGGCAGCATGGGCTGGGTCCTCGTGCCGCCGAGCGGCGAGCGCATGGTGCTCGCGGCCAAGAGCCTCGAGAAACGTTACGAGCCACGCGCCGCCTTTTTGCTCCGCTGGGGCCTCGTGGGCGCCGTCGCGTGGATGCTCGCGAGCTTCGTGGTCGTCGCGCCCTTCATCGCCGCGACCGCGTTCGGGAAGCGCGAAATGTCACGCGTCGTCGATACGAGCACGTGGATCACGAAGTCGAAAAACTCGACCACCACCCACCGCGCGATCCAAATCGAGACCGACGACGGCTACACGTTCCAGGACGAGGTCGATCGTGAGAGCTACGAGTTTTACAAGGCTGCCCACGAGGCCGACGCGAGCGCGCGCATTCCCACCGTGCACGCGTTCCGCTGGAGCTGGGCATCGTACCTCGGGGCGCCTTCGGTGAACATTCCTGGGACGGTGCTCGAGCTTGCCTTCGGCGGGCTCGCGTTCCTCCTCGCGGTGCCCGCCTATCAAAACCGGCGCGCCTGGTACGATCAGTATGCGCTCTCCGAGGAGGGCAACACCGGTCACCTCAGCGACGCGTGAAACGGCTTAATTTCGCGCTTCGTTGCGATCGGAGCGCGCGAAAGTCACAGCAGGTCTTTCCCGTTCTTCGGGTTCATTGGCATCGACGGCTTGCCCATGAGGTGACGAACCGGCTCTTGTTTGCCATGCGTGGGACCGACCTTGTGCGGAGGAGGCGGTGGCGGCGGGGGAGGAGCCCTGAGCCCTCCTGCGACCCAGCGCCCACGGTCCCCGTCGTTGCTGCTCGGAGTCGGCGGCGGCTCGACGGGCTGCGCGGTCTCGGGTGTCATTGGGATGTAGTCGATTGGCGCGTCGACGATCGCCGTGGGAGGCGGGGGCTCGTCGATCCCGCCCGCGACGAGGGCGGCGGCGGCGGCGCCAGCGAGCGAGGAGCCGATCGCGAGCGCACCCACGAGCCGAAGGCGCTTGCGTCGCACGCCGACGGGGCAGTCTTGGGTGAGCACGGTGCCGTCGTGGCGCTGGTAGAGGCGCACACAAAGATCGCCCTCTTTCGCGAGCACCGTGATCTCGGCCTCCTCGCGCGTCATCGCGGAGAGGTTGAATACGTTTTTCTCGCATTTTCCGCAGTAGCGGACCTTGTCGTCGCCCACCATTTGCGCCCAATCGGCCGAGCACGGCGACGCGATGCTCATCGCGTCGAGCATGGGGAGGGCGCGCTTCGTGGAGAGACGGTCGAGGAGCGTGCGTGACTTTCCGAGCTCCGTCTCGACGCGCTTCACCTCGGTCTCGAGGGCGGTGCGCTCGCGGCGTCGCTGGTCGAGGTTGCGCAGCTCTTCTTCGAGCTGAGCTGTGCGTTCGCGGAGCGTTTCGACGGGATCTCGGGTGCTCATGCTGGCCTCGCCTGCGCGGCTACTTGGTTACTTTTTTCGGCGCGATCATCGGGGCTTCGCCCATCTCGACGCGGTGCTGGGGAGGAGCTTTTGCGCCCTGCTCCATCTGCGGAGGGGCGGGGGGCGGCGCGATCTCCGGCTCGGACGGACCGATGTCACCCATCTCGGCGTGCGGCTCGGGCGGAGCGATCGGTATCGCGCCCCCCTGCACGACCCTCGGGTGGGTGGTGATGGCGAGGGCCGCGGTGAGGCCCGCTGCCGCCGCGCCGAGCCCCACCGCGACGACACCGATCAGGCGCAGACGCTTGCGACGCACGCCTACTGGGCAATCGGCGGTGATCACGGTGCCGTCGGTGCGGCGGTAGAGGCGAATGCAGAGGTCGCCCTCTTTCTCGAGCATCACGAGCTCGGCCTCCTCGCGCGTCATCGCCGACAAATTGTAGACGTTCTTCTCGCATTTTCCGCAGTAGCGGCTCTTGTCGTCGCCGGACATTTCGGCCCAGCTCGCGTTGCAGGGCGAGGCGACGCGGACCTGGTCCAACATCGGGAGGGCGCGTTTTTGGGCAAACCTCTCGAGCAGGATGCGGCTCTTCTCGAGCTTGGCGTTCAGCGCGGCGGCCTCGCGGTCGAGCTTCGCGGAGTCACCGCGTTCGGCGCGGAGGGCGTCGAGCTCCCCTTCGAGCAGCTTCGTACGTTCGCGGAGGCCTTCTTCGGTGCTTCGGTACGTCATCGGGGTCTGCCTCGAACGCGTGAACGGAGAGAAAGTTTCGCGCCGTCGTACGTTCGCCGAGAACGTTCGCGGGAGCCGCGCGGGATGCGCATGTGTTCAGCCACGATCCATCGGAAATTTACCTCTTCTGCGGCGCGACATGGGGCGCTGGCATCGCTGCCCGTTTGCCCATCTCGACCTCGGGCTCGGACTCGGGCTCGGGCAGCTCGAGCGCTCCTGCGCCGAGGAGGTGCGGCCGCGAGCGGACTTGGATGTGGACCCCGGCCTTGCCCTCGAGCTCGTGGGTACCGTCGCCCGCCAACGTCGCCGCCGCGAACCCCGCCGCGGTCGCGAGCGCGCCGCCCCCGATCGCCATCACCCCGAAGAGCCGCAGTCGCTTCCGCCGAACGCCGACGGGGCAGTCTTGGGTGAGCACGGTGCCGTCCTTGCGGCGGTACATCCGGATGCAGAGGCTGCCGTCCTTCTCGAGCATCAAGACTTCGGCCTCTTCGCGGCCCATCGCGGAGAGGTTGAACACGTTTTTCTCGCATTTTCCGCAGTAGCGGCTCTTGTCGTCGCCCACCATCTCGTCCCAATTCGCGCCGCACGGCGAGGCCACACGAACGTGATCGAGGAGCGGGAGGGCTCGCTTCTTCTCGAGGCGGTCGAGCAACGTTCGGCTCTTCGCGAGGCTGTCGACCACACGATCGATGTCGGCCTCCAGCTCGGTCGCGCTCTTGCGTCGCTCCTCGAGCTGACGGAGCTCGGCCTCGAGCGCGGCGGTCCGTTCGCGAAGGGCTTCCTCGGGGCTTCGGTACGTCATGGGTCGGCGTTCGACAGCGCGGGTTCCCAAACGTTGGGCCCACCCGCACGTTCATCGTGGCAGACGAAAAGAGCTTCGCCATCGCGACCCACGCGAGAGCGCGCAGCTTTCACTACATTGCGATGGGAAGGGCTGGTAACGGCGTTGGCGAGGCTCTACGCAGCGTTCATGACGGAGCTCGACGATGCCCTCGCGCGGCAGGCTGGATTCGGTCCCGAGCATGGCGCGGCGGGCTCGAGCCACGTGCCGATGGTGCTCGAGGCGCTCGATCGGCTCGGCCGTCGCGACGTGATGGCGGGCTACGTGGACGCGTGGCTCCCGAAGCTGCGTGTGCTCTCGACGGAGCGTGAGCCAGAGCTCGCCGCGTTCCCGGAGCTCCTTCGCGAGATGCGCGCGCACGTTCACGGCGATGGGCCGGACGGCGCGCTCGTGTCGGCGCTCCCGAGGTTCCGCGCAGGGCTCGTGGGCGCGGCATACCACGGGCTCCTTCGTGTCGCGCACGCGGTGCGATCGGTGCATCGGGCGGACACACCCGCACGTCGCGAAGAGCTCGCGGCGGGGCTCGCGTACGCGATCACGCGCGTCGCGCCAAAGCTCGTCGCGCGTGTCGCGGTCGCGGATGGCGCCGTCTTCTCGGACGAGCTCGCCGCGGTAGACGCCTCGCCGGTCGCGACGAGAGGGCGCAAAGGGCTCATCACCCCCGACTTGCTCGCGCGCGTGAACGAAGGGGATTTTCTCGAGGTGGCGTGCGCGAGGGTGCACGTCTCGAGCGATCTGGACGAGGCGCTCCGCGATCTCCGTCGCGCCGCGAATCGGCTCTATGTCGCGAGCGACGTGGCGCCGGGTGCGAGCTTCGTTCTCCTTCACGGCGTGACGGCGGTCGACGCGGTGGTGTCTCTCGTGCCGCGTGTCGGCGTGCAGGCGATGGACCTCGTGCGCGACATGGCGACGTCGCTCGTCGCGTTGCGCGTGGCCTACGTCTCGCGGGTCGAGCCTTCACGCGTCACCGAGCTCGAGCCGGGGCCTCCCCACGCGAGCCGCGTCGCTGCGGCGGTCGCGACGAACGACGACCACGCGATCAAGCTCGCGGCGGCGTGTGTCGAGGGCGCGAAGGCGCTCCCGCACGAACCTTGGGATGCGGTGCTCGCGCAGGGCCTCGCGTAGCCGACCGGTCACGGATCTTCGCTCGGCGTGGTCTCGTCGACGAGCTCGAGGGTTCGTTTGGCGACGCGCTTGAGTGTCTCCGAGCAGGGCTCGCAGCTCCCGCCGCAGCACCGCGGCCAACCCGACTCGGGCAGCCGCAGGAGCGGTTTGACGCAGTCGCGGTAATAGTCCGGGAGCCCATTTTCGTCCGAAGCGCGGGCGAGGCATGTCGCGAGGCGCGCGGCTTTGTCTTCGGCGTTCTCCACGGTTTTCCCTGGTTATTTTCATCGCACGAAGGCGCTCGAAAAAAAAGATGGGCCGCGGAGCAACGAACTGCCGGGCGTAGGCGAGAGAGCGCCGTGGAAGGCCTGGCCCGCTCGCCATATCGGAAAAAGAGCGTGGCCCCCCGCTTCGGCGTCCGTGCCCTCGATTCGAGACCGCGAGGCCTCCACACCTATTTTCTCGCGTCCCGCGCGCCTCACCGCGACGCGCTCGTTTTTGAGCCGAGCGCCATGTCGCTCGCGACCGACGGAGCACGAACCCGAGACAAGCCGTGAACATCCGACTGGATCCGAGCTTGCCCGGATCCAAGTCTTCCAGTTGGCGTCCGATCGGCGTCTGCTATCACCAACGCAGTATGAAGCGCGCATTCCTTCAGGCTGCCCTCGTCCTCTCCGTCGCTGGTGTCGCGCACGAAGCACGGGCGAACGCGCCAGCGCTCCCGGGTTACACGGGGTTGCCGAACAGCTCTGGAGTCTCGAGCGGATGCAACAACTGCCACAACGGCGGCGGCGCGCCGACCTTGAACCTCACCGGGCCCGCGAACATCGTCGTCGGCACACCGGCGTCGTACACGTTGCAAGTCAACACAGGGGCAGCTCGTGGGCAGGGCGTCGTCGCGATCCCGACGTCCGCTGGTACCATCACTGCGGTGTCTGGGTTCGAGAAGCCGTTCCCAACGAACGAGGAACTCACCGCGCTCAACACGAGCACCAAGACGTACCAATTCACCATCAACGCAAAGGTGGCTGGCTCGTTTTCGATCTACTACGCGGGGCTCGCTGCGAACGGCAACGGCACCGGCGGCGACGGATACGCGCGTAACACGATGATGGTTACGGCGACCGGTGGCACCACACCCACCCCCGATAGCGGCACCAACCCGGGGAGGGACAGCGGCACCAACCCGGGCTTCGATAGCGGCACTCCTCCCGTCAAGACCGATGGCGGCGGCGTGGTGACTCCGCTCGCCGACGGCGGCTCGATCGTCACGTTCCCAGATGGCGCGACCGCACCCGGGCCTCCCAGCAACGGCAACGGCAACGGTGGTGGTCTCACGGATTCGGACGAGGGCGGCTGCAACACCACGGGGGGCTCCCTCTCTCTCTCCGGGATCTTCGGCGCCGGCGCGGTGGCCACGTTCCTCCTGGGCTCCCGTCGGCTCGCGCGTCGTCGTCGCCAAACCTGAGTTACCGGCTCGGGCGGCCGAGGGAGTGGCCCCCACGATCGCGTGAGGTGCGGTAGTTTTCCCTGCGATCGGTCTTTCGCCGATGCGCTCCCGTGGTAGGAAAAGGCCACCATGCCCTCCGATCCTCCGTCCGGCGAGTCCTTCGCAGCCCTGTTCGAGCAGCAAGCCACCCCCGCGCGTTCGCGCTCCTTCAAGGTGGGCCAAAAGCTCGACGTGCTCGTCGTGCAAGTCGGCCGCGACGCGGTCTTCGTCGAGCTCGACGGCAAGCGCCAAGGCTTCCTCGAGGCCGACGAGCTCCGTGACGATCAAGGCGAAATCACGGTCAAAGCGGGCGAGCGCATCACCGCCCACGTGCTCGAGGCAAACGACGCGCAGGGCATGTTCCGCCTCGGTCGCTCCTTCGGAAAAACGAGCGGCGTCGACGGGCTCGAGCGCGCGAAGGCCGCTGGCGTCCCGGTCGAAGGCAAGATCACGGGCCTCAACAAGGGCGGCGCCGAGGTCGAGGTCGGCGGCGTCCGCGCCTTCTGCCCGATGGGCCAGCTCGACACGAAGTTCGTGCAGGATGCAACTAGCCTGGTGGGACAGACGCTTTCGTTCCTCGTCCACGAGATCAAAGACGGCGGCAAGAGCGTCGTGCTCTCGCGCCGCGCCATCCTCGAGCGCGACGCGCAAGAAGCGTTCGGTAAAATCCAGGCGACCATCGTCGTCGGCGCCACCCTCCGCGGCACGGTCACGTCGGTCCGCGATTTCGGCGCGTTCGTCGATCTCGGCGGCATCGAGGGCATGATCCCGCGCTCCGAGATTGGCCACGATCGTTCGGTCGCCGTCGCCGACGCGCTTCGCCCCGGCGAGGCGGTCGAGGTCCTCGTTCGCGAGGTGAAAGACGCGCCCCCCGCCGAAGGCAAAGGCCGTCGCGGTGGTCCCCAGCTCAAGATCACGCTCTCCCTCAAGGCGCTCATGGCCGACCCGTGGGAGGGCCTCCAGCTTTCGGAAGGCCTCGTCATCGAGGGCACCGTCGTGCGCACCCAGCCGTTCGGCGCGTTCGTGCGCATCGCGCCCGCGGTCGAGGGCCTCCTCCACGTCAGCGAGACGCCCAAAGGCCAGGAAATCGCCGAGGGCACCACCATTCGCGTCGTCGTGAAGAAGCTCGATCGCGGCGCCAAGAAGATCAGTCTCGGGGTCGCTCCCGAAGGCGCGGAGGCCGGCTCGCGCGTCGAGATCAAGGCGCCGAACGTGGTCCGCGTGAACTCGGTCGTCACCGGCGTCGTCGAGAAGCACGAGGCGTTCGGCTTGTTCGTCACGATCGACGGCATGAGCGGTCGCGGCGGCCGTGGCCTCGTCCCCAACGTGGAAACGGGCATGCCGCGCGGCACCGATCTCCGCAAAGCGTTCCCCGAAGGCACCAAGGTGAGCGCGAAGGTCCTCGAGACCGGCGACGGCAAAATTCGCCTCTCGTTCCGCGCCGCGAAGGACGCGGAAGAGCGGGCCCAGTACGAAGAAGCGCGCGCCTCCGTGAAGATCCCCACGTCGCTCGGCACCTTCGGTGATCTCCTCAAGAAGGCCGCCAACGCCGACAAGAAAAAGAAGTGATCGCCTGAGGGCGACGGCGACGCGAGCGCACGATGACCGACCTGTTCGCTCCCGTGTGCTCGATCACCTCCACCAAGCGGCGCAGGTTCCTCTGGGCCGCGTGGTGGAGCGGTCCGCCCTCGCGACTGCCGTTTCGTAGACCCGACGCCTCCAGTGGTGGCGCGCGCTCACGCGAGGACGCCCTCGCCGAGGCCGAAAAAGCGTGCGGCGCGAGGCTCGTCGAGATCGACGGCTCGTGGGCGCGTGCGTACGCGCGGGTGCTGCGCGGCGAGCCGGCGTTTCCGACCGCCGATGCCGATCAGGGGGGCCCGAAGGTTCGCAAGCCCAAGGCCGAGCGCTCGATCTGGGAGGTGCTCGACCTCGCCCCCGACGCGACCGTCGCGGAGGTGAAGCGCGCATACCGAAAGAAGGCCCTCGAGACGCACCCCGATCGCGGCGGCGACGACGCGACCTTCCGCGAGGTGCAGCGCGCCTACGAGCTCGCCCTCGAGCGCCGCACGAAGGCCGCCGGCCGCCCCACCCGCGCCAAGAAAACACCCGCGTAGGGTGAGGTCCGGTCGACCGGATCGCCGCCGATCCGAGCCAATGCAACGGGCACCGGGGCGGGCGTCCCATCGCAAAAGAAATTTGCAGCATACATAGATTGACGCGCCTATTTTCTGTGGGAATCGTCGGCCTACCGAGTGCCAACGAAGCAAATCCAAAGTAGGGTCCGGCGTGAGGAATGGGCCTACCTCGTCCCGAGATCGAGCTCCAGCAGGGCACGCGCCTTCTGGACCGCTACATCGTCTACGACCGCTTCGACAGCGGTGGGATGGCCACGATTTACCGCGCTTGGGACGAGCGGCTCGAGCGCGTGGTCTGCATCAAGGTGCTCCGCACCACCGTCGATGGCTCTGGCTCCGCGAGTGGCAACGCCGCGTTTCGTGCAACGTACACGCACTTCTTGAAAGAGGCGCTCGCCCTTTCGAAGCTGCAACACCCGAACACGCTCCGCATCTACGACTTCGGCTACTTCGGTGATCCGAGCCTGCCACAAGAAGAGCGCTCGCCGTTTCATGTCTCGGAGTTTCTCTCCGGCGGGAACCTCGACACCTTCGTGCGCGACGGCGGGGCGATGGCCGCGGGCGACGCCGCCGACGTGATCGAGCGCATCGCGGGGGCCCTCTCCGAGGCGCACGGATACGGCATTTTGCATCGCGACATCAAGCCGTCGAACATCCTCTTCGCCGACGTGGCAGGGGCACGGATCCCCAAGCTCGCCGACTTCGGGATCGCGCGCTCGTCGACGCCGGGCCAAGGCCACGAGACGGCGGCGAACCTGACGCTGTGCTCTCCGCGCTGGGCGGCACCCGAGCAGCTCTCGCAAGGCATCGAAGGTCCCACGACAGACGTGTACGCCCTCGGGCTCTTGCTTCACTTCATGCTCGCAGGGCGGCCCGCGTTCGTCGTTCAGCACATCCGCGATACGTTCAACGCGCGCATCGTGGACGACGCCTACCTCACGCATTGTGTGCGCGAGTCGCGGCTCGAGAAGCCGATGGAAGACGTGCTCCTCGCGTGCCTGCGCGTGAACCCGGCCTCGCGCTTCCAAGACGCGGTCGCCTTCGCGCGCGCGGTTCGCGCGGCGGTGGGCCGTGGGGAGCCCGCCCCCGACTCCGCGCCCACGCGCAGCCACGCGCCACGCCACGACCCGCCGTCGAGTCACGGGACGGCGCCAGTGCCTCCTTCGCACTCGCGTCCGATCGAGGCCCGCGTCCGCTTCGTGGAGACGGGAGAGCGCGCCGACCTCGCGTTCACCACCGCGCAGGGCGAGACCCGCATGCGCCTCACGTTCCAGCCGACCAACGGACGCATCAACGTGAAGAGCCTCTCCGGCTTCGTGCAACGCGACGACGCGCGGCCCTCCGCGGCGGTGCTCGTGGGCGAGGACGCGTGCATTCGGCTCGTCGCCGCGGACCGCTCCGTTCGCTTGACGACGAACCTCGTATTCGGCACGAAGACCGCGGAAGGCATCGTCTTTGTGGTCGACGGTCACCCCGTTCTGGTACCCTCGTCGAGGGCCAGCCAGGCGGTCGCTCTGTTCGTCGCGGACACGCGCGAAGTCGTCATCGTTGCACGAAGGTGAGCACGCCGTGGAACCGAAACGAGACGACGGAAACCTGATGGAGCTCGACTTCGACCTCGAAGCCGACCCCGAAGGCAACCAAGAGACGAGCATGGTGCAGCTTCCGGACGGCCTCCTCGAGGCGACCACCGGCGAGACCCCGCCCCTCGCCCCCAATCCGATGCCGCAGGTGCATCAAGTGCACTTTGCAACCAATCCGACACCGACCGCGTTCACGCCCCACGATGCGCGCGAAGCGGCGATGCGCTCGGCCGAATCGGGCGCGAAGCCGAAGTCCGGAAACGGGAGCTTGCCCCCGATGATCACGCCTCCGCGAAGCGCGATGATTGGCACTCCTCCGCCGCCAGCCGCGGGGCCGATGCCGCCGATGCGCGCTCCTTCGGGCACCATGCCAGTCATCTCGGGGCAGTCGAGCGTCGAGCACGTAGGCGGGCAGTCGAGCCTCCCTCCGATGGTCTCGCCGTCGCGACCGCCGATGCCCGCGAAGCCGCCGGTGCCCGCGTCCCTCCTGACGACCCAGCCCACGGGCATCTTGCCGAACAAGAGCTCGGGACCGGACTCGTCGTCGGTCGCCCCGAAGTCGGCGCCGGCCCCGAATCCCATTCAGCCGCCCACGCAGCAAGCGCCGTCGCTCTTCGGCTCGGGCTCCACCCCTCCGCCCCCGGTCGCGCCGGTGCCGCTCGCGCCCACCCCGGCGCCACCGCAGGTCGTGGGGAACATGCAACACGGCGGGCAGCCTCACGGGCCGGCGCCGATGTATCCGCCGCCGCCGCAGCCCTCTCCTTCGCACACGCCGCCGCCGGTCGCAGAGAAGGGGAACACGAGCCCGTTCCACGTCATTCGTTCGCGCGCCTATTCGTTCACCCTCGACGCGCGCGGGCAGCCGATCGAGCTCGGTTCGGGTCGCTTCGCAAAAGCCTACTTGGGTGAAGAGCGCTGGCTCGAGTCGAAGACCGATTTCCGCCGCGAGATCGTCATCAAGATCCTCCAAAAGGGGGTCAGCGACGAAGATCACATGCGCTTCCAGATGGAGAAAGAGCTTCTCGAGCGGGTGCAGGGGCACCCGAACGTGGTCGAGCTGCTCGCCTCTGGCGAAGGCGACGAGTCGTTCTTGCCGCCTTCGATTCGCGACAAGGTCGAGCCCGAGTTCATGATCTTGGAGCGCCTCGAGATGTCGCTCGAGGAGCGCTTGAAGGGCTCGCGCTCGCGCGGACAAAAAGACGATCTCTTGGCCGCGAACATGACGGAGCGTGTGTTCCGCGTGCTCGACTACGTCATCCCCATCGCGTCCGCGATCGAGTACGCGCACCTCGTCCGTAACATTTGCCACCGCGATTTGAAGCCGGCGAACGTGCTCATCGCGCTCCCGGACGCGAACCTCCGCGGCTCCGCGCTGCAAGTGCGGCTCGCCGACTTCAACGTCGCCAAGCTGAACGACGAAGAAGTGAACTTCGGAATGACGCAGATGCGCACGGCAGTGCCGGGCACGCTCTTTTTCCAGAGCCCCGAGCAAGAGACGAACATCATCGAGCTCTTGGTGAACGTGCAGCAGGGCTCACCCGAAGTGGAGTTCTTCGAGGACTTCTACATTCAGATCGCGAAGAACGACTCGTTCTCGCTCTTCAATCGCGGCGACCAGTATTCCATCGTCTACGCCGACCGCAACCGGAAGCGCCTCACGCTCTCGCGCCCCTACAGGGACGTGACGGAGGCGAACGTTCGCGCGCGAATCCAGAAGGCGGTCGGGCGCCCGGCGGACATCTATTCGCTCGGGGCGATGCTCTATTATTTGATCTCCGGCGCGTACGCGAACCCGAAGACGCTCTACGACGCGTTCCACAAGTTCGTCGAATACGAGAAGGCCGAAGAGACGAACACGATCGAGGGGTATCTCCAGCACGAGTACGGCGTGATTCAATCGCTCCGCGCGCCGAAACAAGACGGCAGCGAGGTGGCCCCCGCCGACCGATTCTTCTCGTACAAGCACTACCTCGACGGCAACGGCGATCTCATCGACGGCAACATCATGCTCGTCATCGCCAAGTGCATGATCCGCAACAAGCCCGATAGTTATTGCCAGCCCCACGACCTCGAGACACGCGGAATAAGCGAGCTCGTCGGCGATCTGATCGGCCTCTATTCGGTTTACGGGATGCACTCCGCCGCGCGTCCGACGAACCTCGTCGCGCGCGGCAACGTGCGACGAAACCTGCTGAAAATGCGGCTCGATCGCGTCGGTGAGCGGTTCCACCATATGTGGCTCGCGATCAAACGGTTCTTCTCGCGCAGGGGCTGAGCGGGGAGGGCCTGACCGGGCCTGACCGGGGGCTGCGATTGACGCGGTGGTCATGCTCGGGTCTGCTCTCCCGATGGCTCACGCGCGACGTCGGGGATCGTGGGGAATCGCGCTCACGGCGCTGGCGCTCGTGGCCTGTCGCGGGAAGGTCCTCGCCACGGCGAGCCTGCCCGGCGCCGGCAAAACGACGACCACCTTCGTTCCGAGCAGCAAAGGTGTCGTCGTGTGGGCGGACACGGACGCCAAATGGGTCGGCCCCGATCGATCGAACCCCGACTTCACCTACGACATCGAGGCGACCCGCGATGGCAAGTCGATCGCGAAGCTCGTGTGCTCCACCAAGGGCGTGACGGTCTCCATGTGTGGAGTGAATTCCACCTTCGGTGATCGCCACGACGCGGACTGCGAGCTGAAGCTCCCGTGCGCGTTCCCCAGCCTCGGCCCCGGCGCGGTGGACCTCACCGTGACTGGAAAGGTGGGACCGAACGTCCTGTCGGTAAAGAAAATGTCGCTCAACCTCCGTGAGCCATGACGACCGACGGAGCGCTCAGTCCGCGTTGGTGCAGGCCCAGAAGCGCGCGTCGTCGAAGCGCACCGTGGACGGCATCGGGTGGGATACCACGCGCCGCGCGGTGAGGTAAAACGCGGGGAGCTCGGGGGTCGCGAAGCGGGTGGGGAACGAACGAACGAACATGTCGTCGAGGGTCATCTGCGCGACGAGGAAGAGCCCGCCGTCGGTCTGTCTGCGATCGAGCACGATCTGGAGCTCGTGCCAGTCGGTCACTTTGATGTTCACCCAGCGCTGCGGGGCATTGCCCGGTACGTAGGCCGTGATCGTGCGCTCCGGCGCCGTCGTCGCGTCGTTCGCGGGCCCCTCCACCACGACGCGAAAGTTCGGCCCGTTGATCGCCTCGAAGATGTTCACCGTGGTGCGCGAGTCGACGAGGTGAAAGAAGAAACGAATCACGGTGCGATCGGTGAGCGCCTGGCTGTACCCGAGCTGGGCATACCCAATCGTATCGGCCGCGATCCCGAGCTCTGCCGCGCCTCCCGCGCCGCCCTTGCCCGGCACCACGTAATTGCCAATGCCGGCCGTGAAGTCGGGAGACCACAAGTTGAGCCCGGTCACGGAGTCGTCGAACGTGTCCTCGAACGCGGGCACCCCGCACGCGGCGTCGAAGGGCTGGAGCGGCGTCGCGTCCTCCGCGTCGGCGTCCGCGTCGGCGTGCGCGTCGGTGCCGGCGTCCGTCGGTGGTGGTGAGGTGTCAGGCGCTGGGACGAAGGTGTCGGCAGGGGGCGAGGCGTCTTCGCGCGGCCCCGGGCCCACGAGGCCGTCTGTCGAATAACACGCGACGACCGCGACGGACGGCGCTGCGAGGAGCAGCACGACCGCGACACGGACTCGCCATTGTTCGACTTTCCCCACGGTCTCCCCGGTTACCATGACGGCTCGGCGCGCCTGCCGTCAATCGTGGGACGCACGTGTGCGCGTTTGTGCGATATCGAGGTCCGCTCGGAGCTTCGCTCGGCCGCGCGCGGGTAAACGCAAAGTCGGTCCGGTCGCGGCTACTTGATGCACTTCGGATCGTACCGCTTTACGCCTTGTTCGTCGTACGTGAAGGGCTGACACGGAGGTGGCGGCGCTACGATTTTTGGGCTCGCAGAGGCAGAAGGGGCGGCCGCGGCGTCGAGAGTCAGCGCTTCGATGGCGGCGTCGATCACGGGCGGCGATGCCGACACCACTGGGGGCGAGGGGGAGGACGACGCAGGCGACTTCGTGTCTCCCGTTTGCGGCGAAGGCGTCGCTCGCGCGAGCCACAGAAAGAGCGAGCTGAGGCAGAGGAGGATCGCCGCGAAGACGATCGTCTTCTGACCGTTGGTGGCGCTCTTCTCTCTGGCGGGGGCCTCGCTTACGACCTCGGGGGCGGGGGCGGGAGCGGGGGTGACGGGAGTGCGGCGGGTACGCGAAATTCCGGAGGGCGTGCTCCCCGAGATCGAGATCTCGAAGGGATCGGGGCGCGACGCGGTGAGGGCGCGCATGACCTGCGAAGGTCGCGACTCGCCCGAGGCGTCTGCGCTCTCGCGCTCGATGCCGGCGACGATCTCCGCGCGGGCGACGAGCTCTTTCCCGGCGACCGACTCGATCCAATCGGCGACCTCGGCGGCGGTAGAAACGGGCACGCGGTCCGCCAGATCGCGGGCCATGTCCTTGGCGGTCGGGTACCTGTCTTCCGGCGCCATCGCGGTAGCCTTCGCGATAACCTCGGTGAGCGCGGGCAGGTATTTTTTCTGGGTCTCGTCGAGCTCGATGCCTTTGGCGGCGAGCGCCTCGAGCGGCGGTGGGATCGCGCCGTCGAGGATCGCGAGGGCGATCTGCGCGGTGCTCTCGCCTTCGCGGAGGCGGAGCCCGGTCGACAGCTCCCAGAGGAGGACGCCGACGGCGTAGATGTCGATCGCGCGCGTGAGCTCGGCGCCGGTGACCTGCTCCGGCGCCATGTAACGGAGCTTGCCTTTGACCTGTCCGTCTTGCGTGACCTGGATCCGCGCGGCCGCCTTCGCGACGCCGAAGTCGATGACCCTCGCGACGCCGTCGGCGCCGAGCAAGATGTTCTGCGGCGACATGTCGCGGTGGACGATTTGGAGGGGCTCGCCGCGCTCGTTTCGTGCCTCGTGCGCGGCGTGGAGCCCGGAGAGCGCGCCGTTCACGATCGACGCCAAAATGTGCAGCGGAACGAGCTCGCCCTTCGCCGCGAGCAGCTTCACGAGCGCGCCGAGCGACTCGCCGGAGACGTAGTCCATGACGAGGAACACCTCGCCGTCCTCCGTGACGACGTCGAGGGTGGAGACCACGTTCGGATGGAGGATGCGGCCCGCGAGGCGAGCTTCGTCGAGCAACATCGCGACGAACTCGGGATCTTGGGCGAACCCCTCGTGGAGGCGCTTGATCGCGACGGTGCGGCTGAAGCCGACCGCGCCGAGCAGCGTGCCCACGTGGATGGTCGCCATGCCGCCGCGCGCGATGACGTCGTGAAGCGAATAGCGGCCGACCGCCCGGCTGCCCGGGCGAAGGGACGACGCGTCGGCGCGGACCACGCGGTTCACGCTTCCCTCGTTTCGCTCGCGCGCCACGTACAATCGACTCGCGTGCTCACGTCAGAACGAGCCCCCGAGCGCACCGAACGCGCCGCCAGCGACGGGGGCGATCGTAGGGACGAGGCTCGTGATGGAGCGCTCGCGTCGTTGTGGCGCGCCGGTGACGAAGAGCACTGCCGACGTGACGAGGAGCGCGCCGCCGAGCCCAGCAAAAACATAGGCTGCGGTCTTCTCGCCCGCGATCGCGTCGACCTCGGACTGCGCGCACGACGTGGTCCTCCCGCAGCCTTCGCGGAGGTAGGCCACGCTGGAGTTGTATCCTGCACCTATCGCGGCGCCGACGACGAGCGAGAGCACACCCGCGCCCGCGACGCCGACGCTCACGTACCGCTGGGTGCCGAACATGGGCGGAGGCGGCAGCGGCGCGATGCGAACCGGCGTGACGACCGCGGGCGGGGGGAGCGCGGCCGGCGTCGTGACGGGGGCGTCGACTTTGGCGGCGGGCTCCTTTGGGCTTTCGAGGACGACCTCGACGAGGCGTTGTTTCGAGCCTTGCGTGACGAGGACTTGGGTCTCCCGTTCGAGGTCGCCGCGGGTGGCGCGAACCACGTGGGCGCCCGGATCGAGCGGCATCGCGCGGCCCAACATTTCGGTCGTGAGCGGCTTTCCGTCGACGGTGACCTTGGCGTCGAGGATGTCGGACCCTACGCCATCTTTCACGGTGACGATGACGGTGGGGGTGGCGTCTTGGATTTCGCCGAGCCACTTGATGCAATCGTCGCGGACGATGCCCGGGCACGACGCCGACTGACACACCATGAGCTCGGCCCGCGCCGACATGAGCTTGCCCGCGTTGCGGAGCTGTTGGCCGCGCTCGGCCGCGACGAGACACTCTTTCTGACTTGGCCCGGGCGCAGCGCTTGCGCCCGTGACGACGCCGAGCGCCGCCACGGCCAATGTCGCCGACAACCTCGTCGCGGACGTCCGCATCAGGCCATCAGCGTACAGGGACCGCGCCACCAATCAAGTGGCGCGGCGCATCACACGCGACGTTTCGCAGGGATTTTTCCGACGGATCACGAGCCCCCCACCGCACGGACGCGCAGTCGCGCCGCTCGTCCCATCGCCTAGCCGTCCTCACCCATCGCGCGATCGGACTCGCCCCCTCGCGCCGCGGGCCCTCCGCCGTCCACCAGACACGAATTCGAGGGCCCGGCGCGATCCGTCCGCCTGCGCGAGCCGTCCGCCAGCTACGAGCCGCCCGCCTGCTGCGAGCCGCCCGCCAGCTACGAGCCGCCCGCCTGCTGCGAGCC
>JAAFHV010000123.1 GCA_013297655.1 Myxococcales bacterium
TGGCGCGAGCCTCCAGGTCCTCCGCGGTTGCCGTGGAGCGGGCGACTACGGTGTCGTCGCGGTCGTCCCCAAGGAGCATTCCGTGCGCATCGCGGACGAGCAGGAGCTCCGCGCCAACATGCCGAACCTCGTGCCCGCGCTCGCCGCGAGCCTGAAGGCGGACCTCCAGCGCGGCGCCACCGTCGACGTGAGCCTCGTCGTTACCGCGATGATGCGGACGACGCGCGCCGACGTCTCGCCGAAGGAGCTCTCGGGGGCATGCGCCGGCGCGACCCACTACGTGCGTGGGGCCTCACTCGGTGCTTTCGTCGTCGCCACGGGTGAACGCACGAAAGACGGAGCCGAGGCTGGCTTGCTCGGAGCGAACGTCGCGGGCTCGCGCGCCTCGTCGCGCCAAGAGCGCTCGCGTGAGGGCGATCTCGACACCTGTCGAACGGCGTCTCCGGAAGCACCCGGTGGAGACCCGCGCTGCCGTGCGCTCCTCCGCCTCGAGCTCGCGCCGCTCGGCCAGGCGAGCCCCGGTTCGGACGTCGCGCAGGGCGTGACGTGCCCGAGCGGCCTCGTTTACCTCGACGGGAAGTGCACGCGCTTCCCCGCGCCGAAGGACTTGCCTTGCATGAAGGGCAACGTGGAGGCGTGCACCTCGCGCTGTGAAGCGTCGAACGCCAAGGCGTGCGGCGTGCTCGCGGCCATGCACCGCGCCGGGGACGGCGTGCCGAAGGACGAAAACATGGCGCTCGCCCTCGCTCAAAAGAGCTGCGACGGCCACGACGGCGAGGGCTGCGATCTGCTCGCGACGCTCGCGAAGGCGCCCGCGGCGGTCGCCAGCGCCGCCCTCGAGGCCTGCAAGCTCGGCGTCATGCGCGCGTGCATCACCGCCGGGAAGGCCTACGAGGATGGGACCGGCGTGACGAAGGCGATCGGCATCGCCGTCGCCTCTTACCAGCGTGGCTGCGATGGCGGCCTCGCGCGTGCCTGCTGGGAGCTCGGGCGGTTCCGTGAGCGCCGCACCGGCCCGGTGTCCTGGGCGCACGAAACGCTCCCCATCGACAAGGCGATGGTCCGCCTCGCGCGCGAGCGCGCGTGCAACGGGCGCATCGTGCAGGCGTGCCGTGAAGTGGCGCGCTTGATGGGCGAGGCGGACACGGCGGGCGAGCCGTGGCTCGTCCGCGGCTGCGAGCTAAACGACGGTGCAGCGTGCATCGACCTCGCGGAGCGACGCAAATACGGCAGCACCGAGTGGCTAGAGCTCGCGACGCGTGGATGCCAGCTCGGCGCCATGGAAGAGTTGGAGGCCCACCGCGACTACACCGCCTCGATCGGCTGCAACAACGTGGGCCTATGGTACGAGCGCGAGAAGAACAAGGCCAAGGCCACCACGTTCCTCGTCCACGGGTGCGAGGAGGGCTCGAAGAGCGCGTGCTGGAACGCGGCGAGCTTGCTCGAGGCACCCTCGAAGTCCGAGATGCACGAGCGGGGCTGCGAGCTTGGCGGCGAAGGTTCGTGCCGTGCCCTCGCTCTCCTCCTCCTGGAGAACAAGGAGCCGAAGCGCGCGCTCGGCATCCTCGAGCGCACCTGCACCGCGGGCGACCCGATGGCGTGCTTCTACACCGGGCTCCTCTACTCCGGGGACGACCCGGACAACTACGCAGTCCCGAAGCGCTTCCGGCGTCGCTACCCGGGCGTGCCGGTCGATCGCGCGCGCGGCAAGTCCTGGCTCGAGAAGTCCTGCACCGTCTGCGCCGCTTGCGGCGCCGCGCAGAACAATTGGTGCGGGCTTGCGCGCCGGCACATCCAGACGGGCGACGCGTCGTCCTTGCGCTGAACGCTTCGCTCGGCCGCGAAGTGCTCAGTCAGAACATGCGGGACCTTCGACGACTCGGTGCGTTCGGCGTAAATGGGGGAAACGGCGATTCAGTGATCTCCAGGCAGCGGAGGGCCATCGACCACGGGCACCCGACGACGTAGGGTGGAAGGGCACCTGATGAGCTTCGTCCATCATCTCACGCTCGGCTACCTCGAGCCCGCGGCGATCGCGCGGGCGTCGGCCGAGGTGTTACGCGAGCTCAGCCCCGAGGTAAGAGCGTTGGTTCAGCGCCGCACCGAAAAAGACTCGCGGGAGCACGAGATATACCGATTCCTGATTGGTGGTCAGACCGGTACGCTGACGCCTACCCTCGTTCGCCTCCCATGGTTTAGCCCTGGCGTGAACGCGGAGTCCGTCGGCCTGGCGATCGAGCTGGTGTCCCTCGGCTGCATCGCGGCGGACGTCGCGCACGCACGCGTCGTCACGCTCCCGGAGCTCTTGGCGAGCTTGCAGGCGTGACCCAGCGTCGAGGCATCGTCGCTCGTCACGCGTGGAGCAGCGAAAGATTCCGAGGGGGCCGCCGCGCGTGGTTTGTTGCTATACCTCGGTCCGCAAATTCCCTGGTGATTCGAGACCCGGTACGCCAGCCCGTTGCGCGAACGTAGGGTGGAGCCGGGCACCGCGCCCCGTGCGAATCGCGATGGGGCTCTAACGCCCGAGGATGCGCTCCCCGTCGATATGCGCCTTCCCCCGCAGCTCGCCAGATAGCTCGTGGCGAAGTGTGCACTCCACGTCGGACTCCTCCGACCGTCGAAGTCCAATCTAGGCGCGGTTCCGGTCCCCGCGCTCCCGAACCCAGCACCCATGCGAGAGGTCAGAGGCAAGCGCCGACGAACGGTTTTCCTGGCTCACTCTGGCCCTGACAAGAGCCAGTACAGCAGCGCGTGCCCTCCGGCTCGCACAAGGCGCCCTTCTCGACGCAGGTGGTTGCGTGGGATGCGTCGGGGCCGACGCTCGCGTCGCTACGACTCGCATCCTCGGTTGCAGGCGCCGCGCTATCGGCTCCCGCGTCGTTCGGGGACGTGCTCGACCCACATGCGAGTAGCGCGAGCGCCAATCCCAACGGAAGAACGAATTGCTTCACGGAGCCTCGTACGCGCAGCGGAAGCCGACGCGAAAGTTTCGAATGTCGTTGCCAGCCAGGTCGGAAGCGGGGGCGCGAGAGGGCAGGTGGTAGAAGTACAAGAGCAGCTCCAAGCTCGTGCCGAGGGGTGTCGTTCCGAGCCGCGTTCCTAGGTAGTGCGTTGTCGTCGCGTTCCTTTCGTCTTGGAGCGCGAGGATGCGCTGGCCCATGATGTTCGGGGCCGAGCTCGGAAAGTTGGTCGTGAGCACGGCGCTCTTGCAGCGCGCCGCGAGGGGGGCCGGCGTGTAGACGAGGGGCTCATTGCCGACGAACTTGCTTGCCGGGAGTTGCGGGCACCTGGCGGTAGATTTCTCCGTCGTAGTAAAACGGTGACCACTTCGACATGCAGAACCAGGTATCCGGCGGGCGGTCGGTGCCCGCGCGAGGAACGCACGTCGCTGGATGGCTCGTGGTCGGCGGCAGAGCCGCGGGCATCTCGCAGCGCTCGGGCCCGCCTTGCTCGGCCGCCGCGTCGACCGAGGGAGGGTCCACGGGCGCATCGTCGCGGTTGGTTGCCGTCGGCGCGCCGTCCGTCCCCCCGTCCGGGCCCGGCACGGGCGGGTCGGAGGATTGGCTACCGCAGTGAATCAGTGCGAGCGCGATAAAGCCGCCAAACACCAAGGTAGCGCGCCGCGGATGCTTCATGGATCTAGCTAGAGCTCCATAGATCAAAAACCGTTGTTAACGAGCAACCCCCCGTCGGCCCTGAACTGCCCCATCTCCCAACGACTCGCGGTCCACCACCGTCTCGTGCCGGGCCTGCTTCGCGATCCGCTCGAGCCACTCCGTCTGGGGGTCGGTCAGCTCCTGCGCCTTCCGCAGCGTCTGCACCCTTGGTCCAAGGGAATCGCGGGTCGAGGTCGGTCGAGAGCTATGGGGTTACCTTCGCGACGAAGAGTCCCCTATTCGCGCCGAAGGGGACGCCACCGAACGTCAGCCCTCCGTCGAAGGAGCCGGTCAGCAGCACGCTCCCTGCGAGGTCGACGCCGATGCCGAGGCCTCGGACCCACCTGCCCGAAAATGATCGATTCCAAAGCGGAGTACCCGAGGGGCTCAGCCCGATGACGAAGGCGTTCTCGGCCGCTCCGGTGAAGGGGACGGTGCCACTTCCGAACGTGAACGGGCCGGAGTTGTAGCCCGTGACGACGATGTTGCTCGAGGCGTCCGTCGCGAGCGCGAACGCGTAGTCGTTTTTGGGAGAGCCGTAGCGGCGCCCGAAGATGGGGGCGCCGGAGGGGCTGAATTTGCCAATGATGATGTCCCCGAGCCCGGTGCTGGGGAGGACGCCGGTGCCGAAGTCGGTGGGGCCCGTCGCGCTGCCCGCCACGACGATGTCGCCGGCGGCGTCGACCTTCACGGCCCTGCCCTGCGTGTACCCGCTCCCCCACTTCTTGCTCCACCGGTACTGCCCACTCGCATCGAGCGCGAGGAGGAAGCCGTCGCGATTGCCGAAGCGCGCAACCGGACCTTCCCCGAGGTCGGTCGTTCCTTCGCAGGTTCCGCTGACGAAGACCTCGCCGGCGGGGCCGAACGCGACCGCGCTGGCGTCGCTCGCGTCGCTGGTGCCGATGTGCTTGCTCCAGACGTGGTTCCCGAGCGAGTCGAGCTTCGCGACGAATCCAGCGAGAGACTCGCCGGACACGAGGGGACCACCACCGAAATCGATCGCGCCCCACGCCATGCCCGCGACCAACACGTTGCCGGTCGCATCGACCGCGATGGCGTGGCCCTCCTGCTGGTGATAGTCGCCGAAGCGTTTGCTCCACACGTGATTGCCGTTCGTGTCGAGCTTGAGGACGTAGACATCCCATGAGCCAGAGGCCAAGAGCGGGCCTCCGCCGAAATCGACCGTTCCGAGGAACACGCCCGTCACGAAGACGTTGCCGGCGGAGTCGGTGGCGAGCGCCATCGGCCTATCGTCCTCCGTGCCTCCGAAGCGTCGTGCCCATACGGTGTTACCGTTCGCGTCGATCTTGGCGACGTAGATGTCGCTGCTGCCGCTGGAAGTGAGTTTCCCGAGGCCGAAATCGATGTCCGGACTGAAGTAGCCCGTGACCAGCGAAGCTCCGGTGTTGTCGACGGCGAGGGCAGCGGGGAGCTCGGCCTGCCCCGGCCCGAACACCTTCGTCCACGACGAGCGCTTGCACGTTCCGGGGCACACGCTGTCGTCGTCGCATGTCTCGCTGCCAACGACGATGCCGTCACCGCAGACGGTGTCGCAACGCGATGGCGCCGCGGAGCACTTCCAGCCCCGCTCCACTTGGCAGGTCGTGGTGCAGCCATCGCCATTGGCGCGGTTCCCATCGTCGCACGGCTCGCCATTCGCGACGACGCCATCGCCGCATACGGCGGGGCCGCTGTCCGGCCGAGGAGACGAAGCA
Source organism: Myxococcales bacterium (assembly GCA_013297655.1). Taxonomy (GTDB): domain Bacteria; phylum Myxococcota_A; class Polyangia; order Polyangiales; family Polyangiaceae; genus JAAFHV01. The sequence continues at coordinate 5,372 of JAAFHV010000123.1, forward strand.
TCGCGGACGCCAGCATCTGCGCTGCCTCGTGACCCGTCGGCGCCGCCGTCGCGCGCGACGCCATCGTCGTCGTCCCGCACTGCGCCCACCGAGGGATCGAAAACAATGCCTCCGCAGTTCACGAGAGCCGTCGTGAGGAGGGCGAGGGCGAGCGAACGGGAGCGGAGCATGAGGCAAGATAGCGCGGAGGCGCGGCATCGTCGCTCGTGGCGCGTGGAGGAGCGAAAGATTCCGAGGGGGCCGCCGCGCGTGGTTCGTTGCTATACCCCGGCCGCAAATTCCCTGGTGATTCGAGACCCGGTACGCCAGCCCGTTGCGCGAGCGTCGGGTGGTACCGGAAGCGCGAGATTCGCCATTCGCGGTGCAAATCACGACGGACTCGCCGCGGAGCGTGATGCGATCTGGCGGAACTTTCGACGCGACGCGCATCGGCAAAATGCCGGCCCTTTCCTCGCCCATCGCGCCACGGATGGCGCGATGGGCTGCCCGAATCGAGCCACGGATGGCTCGATTCCCGCGCGGGCGATGCACCGCGGCGGAGAGATGGCTCGTTGACAGCGGCGCGCCGTGCCTGAACTCTCGTTTGCTTGGCGGAGTCGCGAGCGGGAGGGGCAGGCGATGGGGCGGAGGACGGGGACCGAGAGCGCGCTCGCGTTGGTCGTTTGCTTCTTGAAGGCGCGTGTTTGGAAACAATCGGACTTGGCGCGCGCGGTGGATCTCACCGTGCCGGCGCTTCGTAGACGGTTGTCCGAGCTTCAGGATGCCGGGGTGTCGCTCGAGCGCCAGGACGAGCCGCCGCACGTGTATTGGTCGGTGCCGACCACGTGGATGCCACACACGGTGAGCCTCGCGCCCGAAGAGGTGACGGAGCTGGCGCGTTTGCTCGCTCGGCTCCCGAACAGCGCAGTAAAGGCGCGAGTGCTCGCCAAGATTTTCGAGAGCTACGTAGGGAAGGGGGTCAATAAGGGCCCTCGCGCGGTGGTGCCGCCGATGCACGCGCTCGAAGAGGAGCGATGGCTCGGTGTGGTGGAGGACGCGGCGACGGACGGACAGAGCCTCTCGTTTCGCTATTTGTCCGCGAGCCGCGGCGCGATGGAGACGCGCGAGGCGAGCCCGCACAAGGTGCTGCCCGGTCCCCCTGCGCGGTTCATGGCGACGTGCCATCGCAGCGGGAGGCTAAAGTGGTTTCGGGTCGACCGCGTATCGAGCGCGCAGCTCGCCGGCCACGATACGGCACGACGCGTGGACGACGTGGTGCTGGCGGAGGCGCTGCGAACGAGCGTGAACGGCTTTCGTGATGCGGAGGCCGCGATCGAGATTCGGTTCTTCGTGCGCGAGCCCGAGTCGCTCTGGGTGATGGGCAACTTGCCGCAGCCGTTCGTTGCGAAGAAGGTAGACGGTGGGATCTCGGTCGTCGGCGAGGCCGCCGCGGTGCTGCAGATCGCGCGCTTCGTGGTGGGCCTCGGGGGCGCGGCGACGAGCGAGACGCCCGCGTTGCGGGCGGCGGTGCGCGAGCTCGCGCGTGGGGCGCTGGACACGTGAGCGGAGACCGCTGAACACCTGGTGAGTCGCGCGGATAGGCGTGGGCGGCGGGTTACGAAGTGAGGTGCGCGGAGGCGCGAGGGAGAACGAATGACGATTCTGGATGAGCCGGTGGATTCACTCGCGTTGCCGACGCGGATGCTCACGGCGGTGGGGCGACTGGGCGTCGTGACGGTGGGCGATCTCGCGCGAAGGCACCCGGCGGGGCTCCTCCTCGAGCGCAACCTCGGGCGAACCACGGTGAAGGAGACCCGCGTGGTCCTCGAGCGCGCGCTCGGGATGCGATGGGAGGACGTGGCGGCCGATTTTGCCGACGACGAGGAGGTCGCGTCGGTGAGCCTCTCCCCGGCCACGCTCGGCTGGGAGGGGTTGGCGGTGGTTTTGCCGGCGGAGATCAAGGCACGCAAACCGAGCGAGGCGCCGCTCCCTCCGCGTTTGGTGTCGTTCGCGGAAGCGCGCGGCATCGCTTCGGTGGGAGAGCTCTTGGGCATTCCGTACAAGGAGTTGCTCGCAGCGCCGAACCTCGGCCGTCGCACGATCGTCGACGCGACGAACGCGCTCGTGAAGCTGCGCGACGCGCTCGCGGAAATGGGGATTCCGCGCGCGACGGAGTGGAAGCGGCTCTTTTTGGCGAGCGTGGGCGCGATGGCTCTTCGTGAGCGCATGGTCGTCTCGCAGCGGGCGGGCCTGGTGGGGCCGGCGCCAACGTTGGCGGAGCTCGGCGAGAGCCTCGGCGTGTCGCGCGAGCGCGTTCGGCAGATCGAGGCGAGCGCGATTGAGGATTTGCGGTCGTCGAGCGCGTGGACCGCGCGACTCGCGGACGTCTTGGTCGCGGTGCGTGGTGGGCCGATCGAGCGGCTCGACGCGCTGGTGGAGGATGGCGCGCCGGTGATCACGGACGCGGAGCTCGACGCGGGTCCGTTCGCGTTTCTGCTCGAGATGGTGATGGAGGGAAAGGCGGGCCACGTGGTGGCGCGTGGTGCGGTGGACTACTTCGCTGTCTTCACCGAGACCGAGCTGGAGAAGAAGGTCGTGCGTCTCGAGCGTGCGGCGCAAACTCTCGTGTTTCCGTTCGAGCGCGAGCAACTCGCTGCGCGCCTGGCGGGAGCGACGGGGAGCGATGCAAACGAGGTAGTCGCGCTCTTGAAGCTCGTGAGCGAAGGACTGCGCTTCGAGGGCGGCCTGGTCGTGGGGTACGTGGAGGCGCGTGGGGACGAGGTGGAGGCGTTCCTTCGCGCGGCGGGGAGGCCGATGCGCGTGACGGACGTGGCCGCGGCGTGTGGGCGCGGGCACTGGCCGGAGAGCGTGGTGTGGCTCGAGCGCGGGCTCGTCACGTTGCCCGAGCTCGTGCCGGATTTTTACGTGTGGCAGAAGCGGCTCGGCCCGCTCGTCGCGAGCGTGATGGCGGAGCATGGGGCAAGGCAGTGGGCGACCGCGGAGCTCTTGCCGCACGTCGCGCTGGCGGCGGATTTGCCGGAGTGGATGACGGCGTATTCCCTTGGCTCGCTCCTTCGCGACGTGCCGGAGGTGCGTTATCTCGGGCGCAACGTGGTGGCCCTCGCGGACTCGGAGGCGACGACCCGCGAGCACATCGACGACACGATGGCGAACGAGCTCGTGAAGGCGGGCGGTCCGATGCTGGAGCACGAGCTCCGCGCGAGGGTGAGCGCGCGCCGGGGCGTGACCGATCTCGGGTGGAACATGATGCGGATGCGAAAGCCGTTCGTGCTGTTCGAGGACGGAACGGTGGGCCTCTTGCCGCGCGACGTTCCGGGTGGCGACACCGCGATTGTGGCGACGGCGGACGCGATCGCGGCGTGGCTCGACCAGCGCGAGGAGGGCGTGCAGGTGGCAGACACGCGAGCCTTCGTGCAGAGCCGCGGCGAGCCTGCCGCTTCGTGGGATATGCGGATGTTGCGCTCGGTGCTTCGTCACGACGGTCGTTTTCGACTCGCGATCGGGGGAGGGTTGGGACTCGCGACCTGGGGCGAGACGCGCACGAAGACGCAGCGCGAGGTGCTGGAGGAGCTGCTCGACGCGGGCGAGGGGCGCGTGCGTGTAGCGGACGTTGTCGCGGCGCTGCCGACGGCGAGTGGTGAGCCGACGACGCGGGTGAAGGTGGGAATGCTCGCGAATCAGCTCGGGGCGCGGCTGGCGGGGCAATTCGTGGTGCGAATGGACGAGAGCGGAGTCCCTAGTCTGCGGGCGGTGCCGGCGGAGGATCGCGCGTGGGTGGAGAAGGTGCCCGAGAAGGCGGCGGCGGTGTTCGGGAGGCTACTCGTAGCGCCGCGGAGCGCGGAGCAGTTGGTCATGGCACTCTCGCGGTGGACGCGTGACATGCGCGCGCAGGCGGTTGGCGCGGTAGACGACGAGCAAGTGGTGCGTCTCGCGGAGAAGGCGAAGGCGATGCTCGCCGTCGCGGCGGAGCAGCCAGGCACTCCGTGGGCGAAAGCGGCGCGGGCGGGGGTTGAATACCTAGTTTGCATCGACGACGGCGAGAGCGACCTTGTGGTCGGCGGGCTCGACGACGACGAGGCGGTGCTGGCGGCGGTGGGCGATGGGGTGCCAGTCGGCCGAAACATCGGAGGTGCGCCATGAGCTCGTGATCGATGTGCGCAGAATGACGTGTACGAAGTGCCGTCGGAAGATGCTCGAGAGGGTGGGGCGGGGCCGCCCTTGCTCGGGGTGCGGCGCGCACGAGGACTTCTTGATGTCGGACGAGGCGCGCGTCCGGGTCGTGCGGAAGAGTGGAGCGACGGACGCGGGGGCGCCTTCGGCTGGCGCGCCGGATAAGGCGCCGTCGTCGAGGGGGAAGAAGCGGTGAAGCGACGGGACGCGGCCTTACGTAGTGGCCATTGGCTACGCGAATGGAGCGGGCCATGGCTCGCCACGGTGAGTCTGCGCGACGCGCAGCGGGAGATCGGTCGGGGAGGGCGGGCAGTCGATTCCGTGGACCGTCGAAGCGTATCGGCTACGTTCGTGACGCTCGTGGTTGCCAATGTCGTGCGGGTGGAGAAGATTTGAAGCGCGCGAGGCGATGAGGAGTCATGTCATGTGATGTGTTGGGTCAACCTCTGCTCTACCCGCTACCGGCTGCGTGCCTCCGCAAGCGCGCTGCTGACCGATTGGGAGCAAGACACGGGGCTGCGGCCCAATTCGCTTCAACCCGTGCTCCATGCGCTCATCGCGGGCGACGCGCCGTTGGTGAAGCGGGCGCTCGCGCTCGCAGACCGGCTCATCTCCACGTTCTTCGAGGGGTTCGAGGACGCGGACCTGACCGCGCCCGCGGCGCTGTCCAACATCGCGGGCCTGAGCATCGCGGCCCACCTCGCGGGCAAGGACCAGTCCGCGCTGTGGCAGCGGATCGCCGCCGCGCCCGCGCCACGCGATACCGCCATGCGCGCGCTTCAGGCCGTCATCGCGCGGCTCACTAGCCCCTACGTACCGCCAGGCGAGGCACCTCGCGCCAAGAAGCACTTCATCCGGAGTCAATCCGACTGGCTCTGGAGGTTGGGGCACTCCCCCGTTCCGCAGATTTTCGATCTCTCCGCGAGTCCGGACCATTCGCTGTGGCCCTATGACTTGAGCTCCTTCGTGTTGCCGCTCGGCTACGAACGTCATCGTCAGCTCGAAGCGGAGGGACACAAGGTGTCGCCGCTTCACCTGTTCCAGCGCGGTGCGTACCCCGAGCGACATCCTCACGTGCTCTACGAGCGAAGCCACCCTCGCCCGCCCACGGTATCCACGACCGATCCCAGGGACCCGAGCACCTGGTTCGGCTTCGACGCCGTGGAGGCGGATGGAAAGGGGTTGAGGGTCTATCACTACTTGGGGTTCCGCTTTCGAGCGCCCCTGCTGTTCCGAGAAGGCCTGAACGCGTTCGGCTTCCTGGGTCAGCTCGACAATGACTGGCAGCTCGTTCGCGAGGCCCTGTCCGCGGAAGCCTGGAGCGACGTCGAACAGCGTCGCCGCGAGCAAGGCGGTGACGTACCAATAGATGTTCCAGATGATTCGTTTCCTGTCGGGGCTGAGCAGGAAGAAGCGCTGGGTCGTGCGACGGGTGATGAACTTCGCGGTGCGAGGAACGATGCGGCGAGGGTTCGACATGCCGTCCCTAATCCACGTCCTGGGCCGGCCTCGCGGGCTGCACGCACGTCATCGTCTACGATGCCAACGAGGCCACCGTGCCCAAGAAGGACCTGGCGCGCGCCGCGGACCACTTTGGCCTGAAGCTCGAGGCCGTGGACGTGACGGAGGTTTGAGCATCATTGTCCGACACGTCTACGCGTGTGTCGTCCCGGGTATCCCGGAAGCTCGACGGGCGGCTCGAGGAATCGTGATTAACGCGCTGCGAACGCCCTCAAGGTGTTCCTTGGCTGGAAGGAGGAGGTCTTTTGCCCGCAGCGGTGCGAGTTGCGTCGACCTCTACGGAGAGGAAGCCATCCTTCGCCAAATTGCCTATACCCTCGCCAACGCCGTCGAGGCCGGCCTCGCACACAATCCAGAAGATTGGCCCGGCGTCACGCTCGCCGCGACCGACATTGGCACTCGCACAATTCGCGCCCAACGCCCCGAGCTCTACTTCGATCCCGACAACAAACGATGGCCGGCTTTCGCCGAGATCGCCATCACCGTACCGCCGGAGCTCGAGGCGACCTTCGGCTGGCAATCCGCGCGCGACCACATCGTCGCGCCAGTCGAGAGCGCCGTGCTCAAGGCCCGCGAGGTAGCGCAGGAGGCGGGACGATTCTTGAAGTCGCTCGAAGAGATCTTCGCGACGAAGCACACCACCAAGGCTTCGGCGCGCGAGACGCCCGGGGAGAGAAACCCAACCTTCGCAGCAGCAGGGAACCCGGTGCAAGCCGCGCGTGCTCTGCACGACAGACGGACGTTCCTCGCTGCCTACCGAGAGGCCATGCAGAAGGTTCGTAGTGGCGTGCTCGGGGTGCTGTTTCCGCCCGGGACTTCGAGAATTTATCGCGAGTTTGGCTTCGGAATTTCAACGCCTTAGCGTCAACGTCGGTCGGATTTTCCTCCCCCGTCGGTCGGATTTTCCTCCCCCTGTCGCCCCCGCATCGGTCGGATTTTCCGCCCCCTATCGCGTCGTCCGGAGCAGGAGATGGTCAGTCGAGCTGCGGCTCGCCGAAGCACTTCACCGCGCCGCGCTCGTCGAGCCGTGCCTTCGAGTCGAAGCTGCCCGTGGTGCGGTAGCAGAACTGCCCGCTCGCGCACTGCGATCCCGCCTTGATCGAGCCAGCCTTGCACGCGTACGACGCGTAGTCCGAGCCGGGCCGAGGATCGCAGTAGAAGCCGTCGGCCTTGCCCGCACACGACGGAGCGGCGGTCGAAGACGACGGGCACGTGACATTGTGAAACAGCTTTGCCTGCTCGGGCGGGATCACGCCGACGGCGGTCCAGCCGCAGATAATCGCGTGCTTGACCCACAGAGGCGAGAGGTCGGTGCGCGTGGGATGCGTGAGCTGCTTGCCGATTTGGTAGACGATCATCTTGTCGGCGAAGGTTCGCATCGTCTCCCCGGCGGCCACGGCGTGCAGAGTGTTGTAGTAGAGCCACTTCGTGGGCTCTAGGCCGATCTCGGCGGACACGCCGAGCCGACTGTGATCGTTGAACCCGCCGTAGGCCATCATCGCCCACGCCTGGCTTACGAGGAGCGAGTTGAAGTGCACGTTGCCTTGGTCGCGCGCCTCGTTGAATGGCCGGAGCTTCGACTGGTGAACGGCTCCGCCAGCAACACCCCACGACGGGTGAAGGTAGTGTCGGAACGGCTTGTTGTCCGCGCGAAGCCCCTCGGCGAAGCCGAATCGGCCGCTCGTGTTCTGGGTGATGCTTGCCTGCGCGTAGGACGCGAAGATGTCGGACAAGGCCTCGTTGATGGCTCCTTGTTCGCCTCGGTACCCGAGAGCGCCGCGCGGCAACCCGCTCGCTTTACCCGATGTGACCGTAGCGATGAGCCCATGGGCATACTCGTGCGCCATGTAGTCGACGTTGACGGCGGCCGATTGACGCTCCCACGCCGTTCCCTCGGCGTTCATGGTGCCGTCGCCGATCGAGATGCTGCCATCCGCAGAATCGAAGAACGCGTCGCCCCGCCACGAGGTCGAGACTCCGTCTCGCTCGGTGATGTTGCGATGGACGCGGAGCGTGGTGCTCGGGGAGGCCCACATCGAAAGCGCGAACGTGTCTTTGAAGTAGCGCGCGGCTCGGCTCACATTGTAGAACGCATTGACGGCGATCTGCTCGGTCTCACCAGCCCGCGTGTCGGTCGTAGACGGATTGAAGTCGAACCGGTACGCGCCGCTGGTTTCCTTCACACCGACGACGGGTGCAGGGCTCCCCGTGCCGTAGCTGATGGCGACGATCATTCCGAGCGGGCCTGGGCCGGCGAGGACCGATGTTCCGCCCGAAGTGCTCAGCTCGACCGGATAGCGCGCGTCGCTTCGCTTTTTGGCGTCAGTGTCGAGATACTTCTCCTCGGCGCCGAAAGCGTTCACGGTCTCTCCGCCTCCGTGGTTCGACACGTCGGAGAGTACGGCTCCCGTGAGCGCGTCGAGGTCGACCTGGCGGCTCCCCTCGGTCGAGCCGACAATAGTGCGGTACGCGAGCACGGGAGCATCCGGGTCGGTCGCGAGCACGCCGAGCGTGGGGTCGTACCCGGGGATGCTCTCGAAGCCCATCGACTCGAGCTTCTGCTTTGCCTTCGCTGCGTCGAACGCTGGCGTAGTGCCGAGCTGCTCGAGATGGTGCGCGACCGATGCGTCGACGAACGCGAGGCTGCCGTCCGGTCGCACACCGGCGGTGAACACGGCGTCGAACACAGGCAGCTTCGAGCCGGGCACGTGTTGGGTGAACGTCATCGTCGCGAGTCGGTCCTCGGCGGCTTCGGTAGCGAGCACGCCCTGATCGAGCTCGTTCGCGAAGCTGCCACCGACGCCGAACCCCTCGCGGACCGGCTCCAGAAACGCGAGCACCTCTTTTGGGTCCTTCGCGTTCGGGAGCACGGCCTTGCCGTCGTCGAGGGCGTAGTAGAGGCGCGGCTTGCCGGAAGCGTCGGGGTCCGTCTCCCAGCGGGCGCCGGTCATCGCAGCGAGTCGCTGCTGGACGGACGAGGTGTTCGCGGCCTCTGCGAACGGCGCGGGCACGTCGCTGCCTCCCGAGCAAGCGACTGCGAGCAGACCGAGGGAAACACCACCGAGAACGAGAGCGAACCTTTTCATCGACGCACCACCTTTCGGTGGGCTTCTCGACAGGCCTCACTAAGTCGTTGCGTGAACAACGACGTTTTTTTTGCGTCGCATCTCCGCGCTTTGGGAGCGTGCTGACGGTGAGGAATAGCGCTGTTGGCGATGATGGGCGCCTGGCCTTCGCGAAGCGACCATCGTTCGTTCAGGGCCCGTTTCGCATAGTTACGAGGGCAGTTCGTCCCGACCGTGGCCCGCATCGCGTGCTGCTCGCGACGAGCCGTGGGGGCGACTCCTCACGGCCCCAACGGACACGGCCACCGTCTTTGCGCCGGCCTTCTCGTTGGCTTCCCGCCGAAAGCCGGCGTGGTCACCCTCCGCGCCTGCGTCGGTTCGCCTCCCGCTCATCGCTACGGGGTGGCGATCGAAACCCGTCGAGGCGCGCATTGGCGAACGCACGACCACGCGGCCGACGAGCGCCGCCCCGCAGCGATGAAGCGCGATCACGCCGAACGGATCCACGGGTGAAGTACGGTGCGAGATCGGAGCTCGAGGCGCCGGCTCGCCGCGCGGGCAACGGGCGGTAGCGAATGGTTCGCCCGGATCGGCTCGGGGCAGCGGGTTTCGTCATGCTCTCTTTTTGCGTTCCCGAAGCAACGTTCTCCGCGTCCGAGCCGATAGGCTCCCATGGCTCTCGATTTTTGCGCCCGCGTCCTCGATCACGTCGCTCTGGTCGTCGGTGCGTCCATGCTCTTCCGTCTCGGCCGCAGGTGGGATCCGCATCCAGGGCGAGCCAGGCTCCGTGGGCTCGTCATCGTCGCCCTCATAGCGGCTGCGCTCGCGGGCAAGAACGTTGCGCGAGACCCGCTGCCGTCGCGTGAAAGCATGAAGCCTGCGGAGCGCCTCGCGCAGCTCCGAGGCCTTCCCGCGGACGACGAGGTTCTGGTCGAGCGCACGCACCTGGCGGAGACGCTCGGGCGGGTGGACGAAGCAGTAGTGGACTGGCTCGTGCACGGCTACCCGGAGCGCGCGGCCAGTCTCGCTCTCGCGCACGGCGACCACCGACGCGCCGCCCTCGCGCTCTATCTGTTCGGAGACCTTAGCGGCGCGAACCGCGAGTTTTCCGTATGGCGTAAGGAGTGGCCCCAAGCGTATGCCTCCTATGCCGAAATCTCGGCCGCGATCGCGACCGGCCACCGCGCCGAAGCGGGGCGCCTCCTCGTTTACCACTTTGGCGATCCGCTTCCTCCCGACGCTGAGTGCTTGGCGACGGTGCTTGCCGCCGACGGCACCACGGATCGCGTATGGCTCGGTTACGATCATGGGCAGACATGCAGCGCGCTGCGCGAGTGGTTCGGCCCCGAAGCGAACGAGGTGCCCGACCCGAACTGGTGGCTCGCAACCTCGCGCACGCGCCGACAACTGCACGAGACCACCAATGGCATGGCCGAGCTCCCCTACAACGAAGAATTTCGGTCGTGCGGCGGTGGGCGAATTCCGAATCCTATCGCGAGTGACGTTCTTTGGAATCGCTCGCTCCTCCAACACGTTACGGTGGCCCCGCTCGTGCCGTCGGCCCTCGGGCGCGCCCGCACCCTCGAGGCGCAGGCGGTGTTTCTCGCGTCGAGCGGAAATCCCGAGGCGGCGGTTGCCCTCCTCGACAGAGAGATTCCCTCGATTCCGCTCGAGCCTCGGCGGCCGGGAGACGCGGCCATCGTCGCAAGATTCGCGGCGGCTATGCACGCGGCGGTAGCCACCGAGCACAAGGAGCCATCGCGAGTGGCGCTCTACAAGAGCCTCCTCCCATCGTTCGAAGCGACGCAGGAGCGCGAGCGGGACTACTTCGGGCGCACCGAGCTCGTTGGCCTGCGCGCCGTGCTTCGGGCCAGTCTGGGGGAGACGGAGGGAGCCGAGCACGTCGTCGCCTCTTTGGTCGGTGCCTCGAATCAGAGCGCCGCTTGGTTCTCCGATTACGCAGCCATCGTGCGCAAGAGTGGCCCAGCCGATACGACAGAGACGCTGCGCGCAGCGTTTCACGTGGAAGTTCCCTTGTGGCGCTCGGCAGAAAGCAACGACGTCGACGCCATCGTGACCCATCTGCGCGCTCACCGAGACGATGCCTACGCGCTCACTGTGATTGGACTGTTCGTTCCTGCGAGCCCGGCGCTCGTGAAGCTCTCGCGGTTCGAGCTCTGGAGCACCGAAGAGGCCGAAAAGGGACTGCTCGCGAGCCTGGCGTTGAACGGGGAACATGCACGTATCGCGCGAGCTGTCGGCGACACCGTCACGCTCGCGCGCGCTCGTGAGCGTCGTGTTCGGATGCTCGGTGGCGACGACCCGTCATGGGACAACGATACACGCCTCTTCCTTTCGCTCCTCGATCGCCTCGAGCTGTGGGAAGGCATCGCGAGCCGTTGAGGCAGAGTCGCTGCTCCACCCCGAGCCGCATGAAGCCAATATGGGTGCTATCGAGGGGGCCGCGGACTCAACACAGATGCGAGAGGTCGGAGCAGGTCAGAGACCTTATCGACGTATCCCAGCCGCGCCATGCCATCGGTCCAGGTCACCCGCCCCCGAGGCGCCCCCCGCTCACTCACTCCCGAATTGGCACGCCTCGAACGGAGGGCGACACTTCGCCACGTCGGGGTCTACCGTGCCCGAGCCTTCGGGCGGGTCGGGGTTGGGCTCGCCGCAGATCACCGCGGAGTCGGCCACGGTATAGCGCCCCTGCTCGAACCGCAGCGTGAGGATCTGCGCGCCCGCGTGCTCGCCCGCCCACGCGATGGCGTGGAGAAGCGGGAAGCCCTCGCTCGGATACCCGGACACCTCCGACACGTCGGCCTGGAGGTGGAACGCGCCGAGCTCGCGGGTGCACCCCTTGTACGTCGCGAGGAGGCGCCGGAGGCACGCGTCGCTCGCGCTCGGCACGTTCACGAGCCCTGTCGTCGCGTCCAACACATCGAGCCCGTGGTTGCAGCCTCCCGTCGTCGGAGGTGCCGTTTTTACCTGCGGAACGCATCGAGGGAGAGGGAACGGCGGCGACGCGCGCTTCGGTCCGATTTTTTCAGTGACCACCACCACGCTCTCCGAGGGCCGCGAGCCGCCGTGCGCATCGAAGGCACGCACACGAACCTCGAGTCGATCCTCCGGGCGGAGCCGGTGAACGTGAAACGCGCGCTCCTTCGGGTTCGCGAGCCCGAGCCGGCCCTCTCCCTTCGAGCGCACGGCGAGCACCTCGAAGCCGTTTACCGGCGCGCTCCCCGGCGGCCACTCCCAGCTTACCTCCACTGCAAACGCGCTCTCCGCGGGGGCCGCGACCCGCGAAGGCGCCGGGAGGGTGGGACCGCTCGCGCCCGCGTCGACCTCCTCTGGCGCCGCGCCCCCATCGTCGACGACCGCCGCAACGTGCGGCCGCGGCGGCACCACGACCACCCGCGAGCCGATCGGCTCGACCCCGCCGCACGCCACCAGCACGAGCCCGATCAGCGCCATGGCCGTTCCTGTTTTGCGTGCAACATGCATGGGCGTGGAGGGAGATGGTCCCCCAAAAGGCTCGCGGAGCCAAGGGATTGCGCCCCGTGTCGCTCATCTGAAGCCAACGTGACACCTCCACCGGAAAGGGGCGCGCCTCCATTGGTGCGACGGCGAGGCCCTCGTCGAAAGCGAAGTAGGTCAGAGCTCCGTCGGCCACCTGGAGGACCGCGAAGGCGTGACCATCGACGACCTGCCTTATCGAGTCGAAGCGCTGCCCACTCCTAAAGAGATGCCGTCGCGGACCGCGCGAACGACGAGAGGGTCGCCGACGAGCGCGAACGACCTCCGATCGTCGTAGGTCTTCGCCAGCGCTCATCGGGGTATCAGACGATGGCGCTCGTTTCGGCCCCGTTCTTCATGAAGCGGAGCCGGCGTTCCTCCGAGGCAATCCGATGTATGAAGGAAGGTCTTGGCGCCTGTCGTAGAACGACGCGGTCCGATCCCATTTGGATGGAGCGAAGCGATATGCGCAGGTACGTGGCAGTCTTTGGCGTGGGAGCGGCGGTCCTCGGCGCGTGTGGAGGAGCGCCGCAGCTTCCGGCCATATCGGGGGAGCGCGCTTCGGGTCAAAGCCGCCTCATGGACTCGAGCTTGGCCGGGCAGGGCCGTTAGCCGAAGCGCCCCGCCAAGTAGGCTTGGGTCTCTTTCTCCTTTGGAGATTCGAGTGTTTGCTTCGTGCCGCCACTCTCGACGAGCTTTCCCGAATAGAAGAACCCGACGTGGTCGCTCACGCGCGCGGCCTCGGACATGGAATGCGTCACGATGACGATCGCGTACTTTTTTCCGAGCTCCACGATAAGCTCCTCGATCTTCTCGGTGGCGATCGGGTCGAGGGCCGAGGCGGGCTCGTCCATCAGCAAAACCTCGGGCCGAACGGCCACCGCGCGCGCGATGCATAGGCGTTGTTGCTGTCCTCCCGAGAGGGACATCGCGGACTCGTCGAGACGATCTTTCACTTCCTCCCATAGCGCTGCGGCGCGAAGGGACTCTTCCACGCGGTCCGAGAGCCCGGCCGACGTCACGAGGTTGGCGACACGAAGGCCGAACGCGACGTTGTCGAAGATCGACTTCGGGAATGGATTGGGCCTCTGGAACACCATCCCGATGCGGCGCCGCACCTCGACCGGGTCCACGCGTTCGTCGAGCAGGTCCTCACCGTCGAGCAGGATGGAGCCGGTCACTCGGGCCCCTTCGGACAAATCGTGCATGCGGTTCAAGGCCCGCAAGAAGGTGCGCTTGCCGCAGCCCGAAGGGCCGATCAGCGCCATCACCCGCCGCTCGCGGATGGCCAAGCCCACGTCGAACAAGGCCTGCTTTTTCCCGTAGAAAACCGAGAGGTCCCTCACGTCGATTTTCGGATCGCTCATGCCCTCGCTCCCGCGCGGCTGCGATGGCGCAAGATCACCGCGGCGATGTTCAGCGAGAAGGTCAGAAGGAGCAAAAGGACGACCGTTCCGTAGAGAGCCGGCTGGGCACGCTCGACGTCCGGGGCCTGGGTGGCGAGCAAATAGACGTGGTTCCCAAGGTGCATGAAGCCATCGCGAGCGTCGGTCGGTGCACGCGACTGCCATCCAACGACTCCCGTGAACAGAATCGGCGCGACCTCGCCCGCGCCGCGGCTAACGGCGAGGATCACGCCCGTCCATATGCCGCTCTTGGCGTGAGGTAGGATCACGCGCCAAACGACTTGGAGCCGTGTGGCTCCCAGCGCGAACGCCGCCTCCCGCACGTCGCGAGGAATCGTCCGGAGGGCTTCTTCGGTGGTCACGACGACCACCGGGAGCGTGAGCAGCGCGAGGGTGAGCGATGACCAAAGGATTGCGGGCCGCGCGAACACGGGCCCCGTGGCCTGCGCATAGAAGACGGAGTCGATCTTTCCGCCCACGAAGAGGACGAAGAATCCGAGGCCGAACAGGCCGAACACGATCGACGGGACGGCGGCCAAATTGCGAATGGCGCTCCGCACGATGCCCGCGAGCGTGCTCGTTCGCGGCGCGTACTCGGAGAGCCAAACGGCCGTGGTGACCCCCAAGGGCACGCACGCCACCGTCATGAGCAACGTGCACGCGACGGTTCCGAGAATGACGGGAAGGAGCCCTCCATCCGCCGGGTCCGCTCCCGGACTCCCGAAGACGAACTTCGGCGAGAGCACCGGAGCTCCACGAACCACGATGGCGCCGAGAATGGCGACGAGCGAACCGAGAACGAGCACCACGGCGGCGCCTGTCGCTGCGGATAGAAGCCAATCGCCACGCGAGACGCGTTTCACGACTCGGCCTCCGGTCCGTGCAGCCTGCGACGGAGGCGGGCTACCGCACTCGCTCCCATGCGATCGAGCGCCCACGTGATGAGGAACAAGAGCACTCCAAGGGCGAACAGGACACGCCAATGCTCGCCGCCACGGGCCGTCTCGCCGAGCTCTGCGGCGATGGTGGCCGTCACCGTGCGCGCACTGGAGACCGGGCTTGCGTCGACCACGGGAGCAATTCCGGAGGCCATGAGCACGATCATGGTTTCGCCGATGGCACGCCCGAAGCCAAGCACGAACGCGGCCGCGATCCCGGGAAGCGCAGCAGGGACCACGACGAGGAGCGTCGTTTGCCAACGTCGTGCGCCGAGCGCAGCGCTCGCCTCGCGGAGCGACTTCGGAACCGCCCGAAGCGCGTCCTCCGAGACGGTGAAGACGACGGGAATGATGGTGAGCGCGAGCCCCAGCGCCGCGACGAGCGCGTTCAGTCGATAGGTGAGGCCGAAGAGGCGCTCCAAAAAGTGCGCGATGAACACGAGAGAAAAGAACCCGAGTACGACCGACGGGATCCCGGCAAAGAGCTCGATGGCGGGCTTTACCACCTCACGGACGCGCCGCGGCGCGAGCTCGGCGATATAAACCGCCGAGAGAAGAGCGATCGGACCCGCCACCAGCATCGCGAGCCCGGTGATCTTGAGCGTGCCGATCAGAAGTGGCACGACGTCGTGTTTGGGTGGGAAGCCAACGGGCTGCCAAACGTGTGCAGGAGCGTCGTAGCCCGCCCATTGGCGCGGCAAAATGAGATCGGGAAGATGCTCGCGGCCTTCCCAGAAGAGTGGCGCAGCTTCGCGAGCCACGAACGCGAGGATCGAGAGTACGGCTGCGACCGAGACGAACGCCACGGCGGCAATGAGGCGCTCGACGATCCGCTCCCAACGCGGGGTAGCCGTCGAGCCGAGAAGCGAAGGCCGAGGCTTTCCCCGCACCGGACGCGCAAGCGCAGTCATGTTCCCTCCTCGAGCGGGAAGAATCCGGCTTCCAACGCGAGCGCGCGGGCCGGACGTTCGCCAAGCCATCGAACGAAGGCGTCGACCTCACCACCGCGTTCGGTCGTGCGATAGACAAGGAGCGGCCGTGCGAGGGGGTATTCTCCGGACGACGCCGACCGAGCACTGGGGAGCACGTCCATTCCCGTCTTCGAGACCAGGGGAACGAGGCGGACGCCGTGCCCTCGAGATACTCCGCCGTACCCGATTCCGTAGCGATCGTGGGAGACGGCATACATCACCGCGGCCGTCCCGGGCAGGCTCTGTGCCTCGGCGACGAAGTCGGCCTTCTTCAACACGTGTTCTTTGAAGTAGGCATACGTTCCGGAGCTGTTTTCCCTGGAATAGAGGACTACGGGCCAGTCCGGGACCACCAAGCTCACTCCACCTGCGCGTCTTTCCACGAAAGAGGTCGGCGAGCTGTGCGACAGTGAGACGAGGGACCGCGTTTTCCGGATTCACGTAGACGGCAATGGCGTCGATGCAAACGGAGGACTCGACCACTTCGGTGCCACGTACGCGCATGATCCGCTGGCGCTCTTCTTCCGTCATCGGACGGCTTGCCGTGGCGATGTCCGCGGTGCCGTTCTCGAGCGCGGCGATTCCGGTACCCGAGCCGCCACCGGAGACCTGGAGATTGATGTTGGGACGTTCTCGCCCATAGGCCTCGGCCCACCGCTGAGCTAGGACGATCATCGTGTCGGAGCCACGCACCACGATGGTCCGAGCGCCAGCGGTTCCGCCCGAGCCGTAGCGACCGCTGCAGCCGCCGGCCGTGAGCGCGAGGAAGAGGAGAGAGAAGAAGAGCCGCATCGCCCGAAGACCGTGACGAGCCTCGGTGACATCGGAGTGACGAGTGCGAAGCGGTACTCTCCCGGGGAGGCGAGCGCAGCGACTCGCGGCGCGTCCTTTATGCGAGCGACGTCGATCTTCTTCATCGTCATCATGGCCTCGAATGCGCGCTTCGCCTCGGCCCCGCCCGCCACCATCGCTTCCGTGAGGACGCGCGGCGTGATTTGCCACGAGAGGCCCCTGCGATCCTTGCACCATCCACACTCGCTCTCCTGGCCCCCATTGCCCACGATCGCGTTCCAGTAGCGGTCGGTCTCTTCCTGGTCCTCGGTGGCGATCTGAAACGAGAATGCCTCGCTGTGTCGAAATTGTGGGCCGCCGTTGAGGCCCATGCAGGGAATGCCCAAAACCGTGAAATCGACGGTCAGCACGTCGCCCGCCTTGCCGTCGGGATAGTCGCCGGGAGCCTTGTGCACCGCGGTGACCTCGCTGTTCGGAAACGTCGCTGCATAGAAGCGAGCGGCGGCTTCGGCGTCCTTGTCGAACCAGAGGCAGATGGTGTTCTTGTGAGTTATTTTGGTGTGTTCCTTGTCCCGCGGTCGTATTCGTTGCCATCCGCGCCAGCGAACTTCGTGCCGAGGTGCGCGCCGCTACGCATCACCGGAGGCCCAAGGTCGCGTTCGTTTCCGTGTCGCTCGCACAATCCCCTAAAGAGCCGGTCACGCGTGCGGAAAAAGGAATGGGCGAAAGAGCCTGCGAAGGTTCCAAGCCGCTCCGGCGCCTCGTGCGGACAGGGTTCAAACGAACGATGGATCTTCGTCGCTCGCGCGATACCCCATCACCTTCTTGGGTGAGCTCGGATGCGCGACAGCTCCATCACCAGATTCGTACCCGCGCTTCGCTCACGCCTCACTCCACCGCCCCCTATCGCATACGTTCGCGGGTGGCCTTGGCGAATCGCGCGACGGTGCTCGTGATGAGCGGCCGATACAGATAACGCAAGAGCCAACCGGGTGCTCCACGCCCGCGCTCCTCGAGCGCGACTCGGGCTCGGGGATGGTCCATGAAGCTGAACCCGGAGGCGCGATACCCCCTCTCTTCTCGAGTGAGCTCGATGCGCGAAAGGTACTTTACCGATTTGTACCCATAGTGCGCTGGGGCGACGAGCCGGAGGGGAGCACCGTGATCGACCGTGAGCGGCTCTCCGTCGAGCGTGTCGGCGAGCAAGACGGTCGGTGCGAGCAAGTCGGCGAGCAAGAGGCCCGTGCGCGCGCCATCCTGGGCACGCAGAGCGACGAGCGTGGCGTGGGCCTTCGGGCGAGCCTGCGGCACGACGACGCTCTCGTAGAAGTCTGCGAAACGCACCCCGCCCCAAACGAGCCCCTTCCGGCTCCACGTGGTCACGCAGTGAAAGTCACTCGTCTGCTCCACCCGGGGGAGGCCCGAAAGCGCGTCGCTCAATCGAAGCTCGTGCTCGACCTCGCCCACGACCTCGAGCGAGGCTCGCGCGGTCTCTGCGGGGAAGCGACGGGCGAATTGAGTGAGCCCGAAGCGGGGAAAATCAGCTCGCTCGCGCTGTCCTGGAGGAAGGTGGCTCATGGGAGGTCCTCGTGCGGCACATAGGGGCCATCGTCGCCGACGGCAACCGCGCGAGCCGTGACCACGCGGTACGTGCCGCGACGGCCGCTCCGACGGCGCGACGCGTGCGCGGGTGACCTGTGTTAGGACTTCGACCGCGCGAAATGGTTGAACCGGACTCGTGGGCCGAGGGGCAAGAATTCCGCTTTCGCTCGGGCAATTCCGCAATCAAGGGCGGTATCGGCGGGGGGAGCCTCGTCGCCGGCGGGTTGATCTGGGCGACGCTCACGGGGCGAATCCACGAACCGAACGTCGCGTACTTCGGAACGTGGGCGCTCGCTTGTGCGGTCGTCGGTCTCGCCTTGTGGCGAGGACACCGAAAGAGCATAGAGCACGCGCGCGCGCTCGGGTGCGTGAGGCTCAGCGCCGAGCATCTGCGGTGGGTTCGCGCGGATGAGTCCGTGATCGTCGACCTCCGGTGGTCGCGCGTCGTCGAGGCGGTGGTGGATGCCCGCACCTCGACCATCGTCGTCGTTTCGAATCTAGAGGGTCAGGACGGCCCACGGAGCTCGGCCGTGATTGGCGATCCAACTGGGTATGTCGCGCTCGAGGACTTTGGCGGTTTGCTCGTGAGCTTTGGGCAGTATTGTTCGCTCAAGGCCCCTGACGGGAACGATGGTCGTGGGCGCGGGCTCGCAAAGAAGGCGTGGTCGACGAGCGCTGCCTTTGCCCTGGTGACGGTGGCTCTTCTCTGGGCGAACAGACGCATCGAGGTCGCCTACGCGCTGCCGCACCCGTTCGCGCCGGTGCCCTACGGCACGGGGGGCTTGGCGCTTCTCTACGCATTGGCAGGGGTGGCGTTCGGGCGTGGGCGCGTGCCGTTGGTCTCCCAACTGCATGTTCCTCAGTTTTGGACGCGGCGCATTCCGCTCGCCATGGTCGCGTTGGTGGCCGCCAACTTCATCCTAGGCTGGCTCTTGCGTCTTTGACGAAATCGCCGCGATCGACGCGGCCGAGCGTGCACTCCGCGGGCGTCATCCTCTGCGCTACGGCGATGTCGCGCCGATGACGGAGAGGCGCACCGGCTACGCGGTATGTGCAATCTGCATGGATCGTGCAGCGTGACGAGCCGCGGTGGTGGTCACCTCGATGAAGGACCGAGGCTCCACGCTCTGGAACAATAGAGCCAAAGCGTGCATCCTGCGAGGCGTCTACAATGTCTCGTTCCCTCCGCCCACGGGGGGCGGCTCGGTGACCGTCGTCTACCCCCTCGAGCTCTGTCCCGGAGATTGACGCGCGAGCCCGAGAGCCCGGGTGGCGCGAACGAGCACGGCATCTACCGACTCGGCAGCGCCGCTCCTGTGCTCGTGTCGACCGATGCCACCGGCGTGCTCGCGCTACCTCGTGCTCCGCTCGAACGACGACGTGGCGGTGGACAAGGAGCTCGTGGAGGGGAAGCGCTGACGCTCACGGGGAAGGCGCGGCGCTCGGGGCGGCGGGGGCCTTGCTCGGGCGCTCTCCCATGCAGCGACCACACTGCCCACTAAAGAGCGTCGCGAGGATGAGGAAGGCCACGAGGCTCTTGAGGGGGGTGCTCGAGGGACGCGCGGGGCTGCCCTCCGAACGCGGGGCGGTGCTCTTGGGGGGCTCGGGGCTCATGAGAGCTCGTCGGCAGGGTGCCGGGTTTTGTTGCGTAACAAGTCGGGGAGCTGACGGCCAGCCCAAGAGCACGAGCACCGCGAGCTCGGCAAAGGGCACCCTACGGATCACTGAATTTTTCGCGAGGCAAGACGGGGCCCTACACCGTGCCGGGCGAGCTCCCTCCCGCGAGCGCGTACACGTGCTTAGCCGCGTTCTTCGATCTTGCGTGCATGAATCGGGGCTCGGTAGAGTTGGGCGATGTCCTACGTCGCCTCTGGAAAGCTCCGTGCGGATTTGGAGCGAACGCTCGGTGTCTCGCTCGTGCACGCACCGCAGGAGCCCGACGAGGAAGACGAGGACGACGACGAAGACCCGCTCGCCCGCTTTCCCGCTGCGCTTCGCGCCGAGCTTGTCGCGCTTCGCACGCTCACCACGGAGTGGTCACCGCCCAAGCTCTGTGTGCTTTCCTGGGGCGACTTCTGCGCCGTGCCCGAGCTGACAGGCGATGAGCGGGAGGAGGTGTTGGAGGATTGGTTCGACGGCGATGAGGCCGCGACCGACTTCGTGATGAAGGCGGTGGACGTCGTCAACGGTGGCGGCGGTTTCTACGTGGTCGTGAACACCGATGGACGGATGGGCCTTGTCTGCGAGGATCCGTACAGCTTCGACCCGCTCTCGTGCGATCTGCCGCAGTTCCTGAAAGCGCTCGTCGCGGCACACCACGCGGCCTGCACGCAGGGCCTCGAGGCCGCCAAAGTGGAGCTCGAAAAGGTCGTGGACAAGAAGGCAGCCAAGCTGCTCCTGACATTTGCCAAGCGGCTCGAGCCAAAGACCGACCCTTCCAAGCCCGCTAAGCCCGCCAAAACCGCCAAGCCCGTCAAGGCCGCTAAGCCCGCCAAGCCCGCTAAGCCCGCCAAGCCCGCTAAGCCCGCTAAGCCCGCCAAGCCCGCCAAAACCGCCAAAACCGCTAAGCCTGCCAAGACCCGCTAGAATCAGCAGAAGGCAGCCTCTGACTCTCGTGCAAAGGGGTATCTGCACCCAAGAGAGAGCGGCTCGCAGAGCGAAGATGTTCGCCTGGTCGAGGCTCGCGGCGCCTCGCTCGCGAGCACCAGGGCCTCGTCGATACCACCGCGGTTCCCACGGCGCCTCGACTCGTCCTCACGCACTCCCCTCGAGCTCAGTCCCGGAGATTGACGCGCCGCCCTCGGCGTTCAAAACCGCGCTCCCGGGACGGCGCCTTCGCGTGAAACGCAAGGTTCAGGGGTCAGAATGGCGCAAAGCGCCCACAGCCTCTTGCGCCGCGCCGGAGCCATCGATGCGCTCTTGCACGAGGGCCCGGAGAAATTCGGCGGAGAATGGCTTGGTTATCTGGGCGTTGGGGACGGAGGCGAGGAAGACCGTGGCGTCGTCGGAGAACGCGCCGCCGGTCATGAAGATCACGCGCGGCACTTGCGCGGGGTGCCGCGCGAGCAGCGCTGCGTGAACGTCCATTCCCGACGTGTTGGGCATCATGACGTCGCAGAGGATGACGTCGAAGTGCTCGCCGCGATCGAGATGGGCGAGCGCCTGCTGGCCATCAGAGCAGACAATCACGTCGTGCGCCTTGCGCAGAATGCGATCCATGACGCGCGCCACCTGCGGCTCGTCGTCGATCACCATCACCCGGCCGCGTCGAGGACCCGCCAAAGGCGACGGTGCGATGGGCGGCTCTCGCTCCGGAGCCGGGCCGGTCGGCGGCAGTGTGACGCGGAACAGGGCCCCGAAGGGAGGCGCGTTCTCTGCCACGATCTGTCCGCCCGCGTCGCCCAGGATGCTGTGGCAAATGGCAAGGCCAAGGCCCATGCCAGCCCCTACCGGCTTGGTGGTGAAGAACGGATCGAACAGCAGCGGGAGCACCGCCGCTTCGATGCCCGGCCCGGTGTCCTTGACCTCCACCACGGCGTTCCCGGCGGCGTCGGTGCGGGTGGATACGACGATCTCATTGTCGCCGTCGCGGCCGTCGCCGATGGCTTCGAAGGCGTTCAAGAGCAGGTTCACGAAGACCTGCCCCAGGCCACCCTCGTCGGCCTTGACCCGGGGTACCGGCCCCAGCTCCAACCGCACCCGCGCGT
>JAAFHV010000124.1 GCA_013297655.1 Myxococcales bacterium
CCGCCTCCGACGCGAGCCAGAACGCCGTCGTCCTCCTCGTCATGATCGATCGTGGTGAGGGCGGCATCGGGCAGTGCACGGGCACGATGATCGCTCCCAATTTGGTCCTCACCGCGCGTCATTGCGTCTCCGCCACGGACGACGGCGGCATCGCGTGTCGGCCCGACGGCACGCCCCTCGGCGGCGGCGGGATTCGCAAGGACAAGGCCGCCGCCGACATCTACGTCGTGGTCGGCCAAAATCGCCCCACGCGCCCGGAGGCCAACGGCCAGGGAGCCAAGCTCATCACGAACGGCGCGAAGAACCTCTGCAACAACGACATCGCGCTCGTGCTCCTGAAGGAGCCCATCAAAGACGTGCCCATCGCGCCCGTTCGCCTCGATAGCCCCGCCGTCGTGGGTGAGCTCATCACCGCCGTCGGCTGGGGCGTCACCGACAGAACGCAGAGCCCGAGCGTTCGCATGCAACGCTCCGGCATTCCGATCACCGCGTCCGGGAGCGACAACGTCGAGCGCACCGGGCCCGCCGAGTTCGCGGTCGGCGAGTCGATTTGCTCGGGCGACAGCGGAGGCCCCGCCATCGCGGAGACCACCGGCGCGGTGCTCGGCGTCGTGTCGCGCGGCGGCAACGGCACGCAGCCCACGAACAACCCTGCTTCGTCGTGCGTCGGGTCGAACGCGAGCAACTTCTACACCGACGTCTCCTCGTTCAAGGAGATGATCCTCGCCGCCTACGAAGAGGCGGGCCAGGATCCTTGGCTCGAGGGCGGCCCCGATCCGCGCCTCTCGAAGGACGGCGAGGCCTGCACCGAGAGCGCCGGCTGTCGGTCCAACGCGTGCATCGCTGGCAAGTGTGTCCCGAGCTGCGCGAAGACCGCGTGCGCAGCGGGCACCACCTGCCAAGACAAAGAGGGCGCGAAGGTTTGTTTGGCCCCTCCCGCCGGTCCCCCCGGCGCCGGCCCCGGCGCGGATGGCACCACCACGACCACCACCACCGGGTGCACGAGCACCGGCGCATCGCTCGATGGCTCGTGGCTCGTCGGCGCGGTCGGCGTCGCAGCGATGCTCGTCTCGCGGCGCCGGAAGAAGGCCTGATTGTCGCCCGCGCTCGGCAACCGCGAGGTCGTCCGTCACGCCCGGGCGAGCTCGCGGCCGAGCGCGTTTTCTCCTCGCGCCCACACGTCCCCCCCGCCGCGCCCGATCACGCTCGCGCTCGGCGCTCTCATCGCGCTCGGCGCGGTGTCGTGCGCCGCCGATCTTCGCCCTGACGAGGGCAGCGCGGTCGGCGTCGGCGAGGGCAGCTCCGCGATCGTGGGGAGCGAACCTTCGCCCGCGAGCGAGGACGCGGTGGTGCTCGTGCGCAACGTCCGCGGCGACTGCACGGGCACCCTCGTCGCGCCGAACCTCGTCGTCACGGCGCGCCACTGCGTCGCCCCGGGCAACCTCACCATGCGCTGCACCGAGCGCGGCGAGACCCTCTCCGGCGGCGAGCCCGGGGCCGACTACGATCCCGCCAAGATCGCGATCTACACCGGAAATACGCTCGCGCGCGCGGGCGCTCTCGATCCGAAGGCGGTCGGAAAACAGATCGTCCACGACGGCGCGGCGCGCCTCTGCGATCACGACGTCGCGTTCATCGTTCTCTCGAACGACGTCGCGGGACCGGTCGCGAAGGTGCGCCTCACCACGCCCCCCGCCGTCGGCGAGACGGTGCGCGCGGTGGGCTGGGGCCTCTCTACCTCGGCCACCGCGCCCGATACACGCACGTCACGCGGAGGGGTGCGCATCACGGGGGTCGGAGCGAACCGCGCGACCACCTCCGGCCCCCACGAGCTCACCGCGACCGAGGGCCTCTGCGACGGCGACAGCGGCGGCCCCGCGCTCTCCGAACGAGACGGCGCGATCCTCGGCGTCGGCACGCGCGGAGGCAGCGCACGCGCCGCGCAGCTCACCTCGCCGGAGGCATGCCGCGGGGACGACATCGTGAACGTCTACGTCTCGCTCGCGGCCCACGCGAAGACGGTGCAAGCCGCGTTTCGCGCTGCCGGTCGCCCCGAGCCAGAGGCCCCTCCCGACGATCCGTGCGCGACCGCGAAGTGCGCCGCCGGCACCACCTGCGTCGTTCGCTCCGGCGCCGCCACTTGCGAAGCTCCCGCCACCAACGAGCCGCCCGCCTCCGAGGGCTGCGTGGCCGCTCGCCCCCCGACCGCGACACGATCCGAGGGCGTTCCCGTGGTCACGCTCGGCCTCGCGCTCGGCGTCGCGGCGTTCGTTCGTCGCCGCCGTCGTCCAGCCAAGTAGCGTCACCGCGGCGAAGGCTCACGCGTCGCCCGCTCGCGACCAGGCATCCGGGGCCGCTCGTTCCTCGGCGTTCCAACGCAGGCGACTGTCTTGGCGCCTTGTGCTCGCTGCGGTGCCTCGCTCTCGCGGCTCTTTTTCGCCCCGGTCCCCCTCCGCCCAGACGCAGCCGCGGCGCCGATCGCGCCCACGGGCATGCGCGATAGACGCCGTCGTATCTCTACGAAACTACGAGCTTTTTGGCCGATGGCTCACGGGTTGTAGAGCCACTTCGGGCCGCGGCAGAGCGGGCTCTCGGTGGAGCACGCGTCGATCCTGTTGAGGTCCTTGTAGCGCGTGAGCAGCTCGGCCTGGAGGGCCGCGTTGTTGTTGCACACGTGGTAGTCGGCGAGGGTGGTGCTGGAGGTCTTCGCGACCTCTGCGAGCGCCTTGTCGAGGGTCGCCGCGAGATCTCCACCCTCGAACGAGCACTGCGGCACGATCGCGATCGCCTTCTCGAACTCCTGCGCCTTCAGGGCAGCGACGAGGGCCTCTTTGCCGCCGGTGTTCGTGCAGGTGAGGCCCGCGTTCGCTTCGATCGTCTTGACCACGTCGCCGAGCAGCTTGTCGCCGACCTCGCCCTTGAGCTTGTCCATGCTGAGGAACTGCTTCGGGTTGCAGCCGCAGGTCTTGTACGTCGTGAGCAGGCGCTGCATCGCGTCCTTCGAGCCGCGCACGGTCTCGCGCTTCACCTCGACGAGCATCACGTCGCCGTTCTTGTCCTTCGCGCCGGGCTCGGTGCCGTAGTTCGCCTGGAATGCGCTGCCGATCGACTGCTTGCCGGCCGCCTTCGTGGTGCACGAGGCTTCGAGCGTGGTCGTGGTGTGGGGAGGCCAGAGCTTCGACGTGCGCCCGGCCGTCTCCTTGTAGGCGTCCTTCTGGAGCCAGGTGAAGGTCGCCTCGCAGTTCGTTCCTTTGATCGCGTCCTCGTCGCTCGCCGCTTCGGTGCCGTCGCCGACGGCCTCGGCGCTGCACGCGACGGAGAGGCCCGCGAAGGCCGCGGCGACGAGGGTGAGACGAGCGAAGGTGAAGCGCGAGGGCATCGACATCCGCCGAGCATTGAACGGTTTTTTGCGGTTGTCGACCCGATTTCCGGCCTCTTTTACGTCATGCCGCGTCACGAGGACGAGGCTTCTCGCCCGCGACGCGATCGCCCTGAATCTCCGCGAGCGCGAGGTCGAACGCGCGCCGCGCGGGGATCCCCGCCGCCTCGAGCTTCGGCACCGTGATCGTCTCGAGGGTGGTGACGAGCACGCGGAACGTACCCGGTCCTGCCGGCGCGCCGAGCGAGAGCGCCGCTGCGGACGCGTCGCGCATGGTCACGAACGGGGCGAACCGCGCGAGCGCCTCGCGAAAGGCGACCACCAGATACGCGCCGAGCCTTCGACGCATCTCGGGCGGGAGCGTGGGAACGATCGTGTCGACGATGCGCCAGCCGAAGCGCGCGTGGCCCACCTCGGCGGCGAGGATGCGCTCGAGCTCCTCCGCGAGCGCGGGGCAACACGCGAGGGCCTGCTCGCTCGCCACCAGCGCGACGGCCACCGTCTCCGCGACGCAGCTCACGTCGAGCACGTTCCGCACGAAGCCCTCGACCGCGCACGCGTCGTCGTGGGTGGGCACGAGAGGCAGCGCGCCGAGCGGCGCGACAGGCTCGCCCCCGAGCGCGACCACGACCCGCGCGCAGCGGATCCCGTGATCGATCTCCTCGAGCGCCATCTCCGCGAGCGCGCCCGTCTCGCGCGCGGAGAGCCCCGCCGCCATCGCTTGCGGCACGAGGGCCGCGAACACGCGCGCCGACGCGTACTCGCTGACCATCCGCCCACGCCACGTCGCCACGATCGCGCGCCGCTCGTCCGGGTCGAGCGCGACGTCCGGAAGCACGAGCTTCCCGCGCGCGCGCGCCTCGGAGCGCAGATCGAGGATCGGCGCGCCGTCGCGCCCGCGTGCCTCCGTGTCCACGTGGAGGAGCGCGCGCCTCATGCTCGCTCCGTGGTCGGGGCGAGCATCGCCGTGATCGAAGCGAGCGACTCCGGATCGATCGAGGTCGGCGCGGGAGGGCCCCACGTCACCGGCTGGAAGCAGCCGCCTCCTTGACCACGCAGGCGCAGCGCGTCCTCCGTTCGTTCGACCGCGGACACGTCACGATCGCCTTCGTTCGGCTCCGCGCTCTTCGCCATCGAGGTGCCCGCGCCCGCCGCGAGGAGAGAGAGTGCGCACGCCACTTGGGCCGCCATGCGAAGTCCACGACGCTGTTCGGGGGTGAGATCGACCATGAGAAACGCTCCTTTTTACCGGAGATCGCGGGGTTATCCCGGGTCTCGTTCTGTTCGTTCGGAACGTTCGCAACTCTCGTGCCGTTGGGTTACTGGTTCAACCATTGAATGGCCTGCCGTTTGCTCCCATGCTTGTTCATGGAGATTTCCCCATGGCTCGTCTGCCAGGTGGCTGCGGTCTTCGCCGCGGCATGGCTCTTCGTTCGCACGACCCGCGGCGAGCGCTTCGCAGTGCGGGCCGCGTTCCTCCGTGCCCTTCCGTTCACGGTGGTCGGCGCGCTCGGCGTTGACTACGCGCTCCGCCTCTTGGGGTACCTCGGCTCGGGCGCGCGGGGGGCGGCGCCGGCGTTCGGTGGGATCATGGCCTACGGCGCCCTCTTCGGCCTCGGGGGCGCGTTCGCGTTCTTCGGAAAGCGCGCGGGCATGTCCACCTACCGCGCGCTCGATCGCATCACCGCGCCGCTCGCGCTCCTCGTCTGCATCGGTCGCGTCGGCTGCGCGCTCGCGGGCTGTGAGCACGGAAAAGCCACCGGCGGCTCGTTCGGCGTCACGTACCCGGCGAGCCATCCGCACTTCGACACGTTCGTTCACGACGGCGTCGCGAACGCGAGCGCGGCGGCGACGGAGAGGCTCCACCCTGCGACCCTCTACGAGGCTGCCTTTGCGCTCGCGGCGTGCCTCTTTGCGCTCTTTCTCCTCCCGCGGAAGACGACGAGGCCGGGCGGCGTGTTCTTCGGCGGCACCCTCGTCTACGCGGGCGGGCGGATCGTGAGCGAGGCGTTCCGTGGCGACGCCGCGCGCGGCGATTTGGGAGGCGCGTTCACGATCGGGCAGGCGATGAGCGTGTTCGCGATCGGGCTCGCGTTCTCCCTCGCGCTCCGCGAGACCGAGCCGAAGCGCGAGACGAACGACGGCGACGGCGGACGCTCGCTCCACCGCCATGACGCCGACGAGGACGAGAACGAGCCGATCGGACAGACGCCACCGGACGACGGCGCGTCGCTCCGCGCCGGAGTCCGCCTCGGCGCCTGAGCGTCACGTAACTTCCTTCGCTGGCGATCCGCGTCACGCCAGATCGGTCGGCGCGCGATCGTCCGGCGCAGGCTCGGTTGCGGCGTGGTCGTCGTCACCTTGGAACATCGAGCGGAGCTGGGTCGCCATCGAGCGGGCGGCGGCGCGGAAGGTGTGCAGGATCGCGTGGTCGTCGCGAGGCTCGGGCTCGAGGGTCACCTGGAACGTGCGGGCCTCCGGGCTCGGGCCCCGCGCCAGGCGCGACGGATCGAGATCCGCAGCCGTCACTTCGGCGCTCGAGACCGGATCGAGCTCCGCCCCGACGCTCTCCAGGATCTGGAGCATGCCCTCGTTCGTCGCGAGCACCTCCCCACGGAAGACACGAATCCCTCGCGCGAGGGCGGCGCGGGTGAGCTCCACGAGGAGCACCGTCCCGAGGCCCTTTCGCTGCATTTCGTCGATCACGGTGACCGCCGCCTCCGCGACGTGGGGCTCGTTCTTTACGCGCACGAACCGCGCGATCCCCGCGCCGCGCTCGGTCTTCAGGTCGTGCGACTCGATCGTCGCCACGATCGCGACGTGGTCGACCTGGTCGACCGACGTGAGGTACCGGAGCACGCCCTCGGAGGGCTCGGTGACGGCCGCGAAGAAGCGCATGTAGCGCGTCTTGAGCGACAGGTGCGCGAACCCTTCGCGGAGGCCGTCCTTGTCGCTCGGGCCGAGGGGCCGGAGCACCACCGTGGTGCCGTCCGTGAGCGTGCGCTCCACACTCCACTCGGGATCGTCTGGCGTGAACGGTGCGTCGCTCGTGCTCACCCGGTGTAGTCTACCGGCAATGAGTGACCTTTCTCTACCGAAGGCACGAGGAGCCTTCGTTCGCGCGCGACTCGGGCTCGCCTTTGCGGTCGTTTTTGCGGGGGCTGCTGGCCTCGCGACGACGATGTTCACCGGCTGCGAGGACACCTCGCGCACCGACGTGGACGCCCTTGCGCCTGCCGTTTTTGTGCCTCCAGTCGCCACGGTGGGCATCGCGCCCGACGCCGAGGTCGACGGCGACGCGGGCGCCGACGCAGGCTTCCTCCCGGACGGCGCGCCCGCGGCTCGATCGCTGCGCCTCATGACCTACAACGTGAAGCACGGCGAGCGCGCCGGCCTCGAGGCGATCGCCGACACGATCAACCGGAATTTTCCCGATCTCGTCGGGCTCCAAGAGGTCGACGTCGAAGCAGGGCGGAGCGGGAGCGTCGATCAGGCCCATCGGCTCGGGCAGCTCACCGGCATGACGAGCCTCTTCCGCACCGCGTTCAGCTTCGCCGACGGCGGCTCTTACGGGGTCGCGCTGCTCTCGCGTTATCCCATCCTCACGAGCGAGCGCATCTTGCTCCCGTCGTCCGGTGAGCAGCGCGTGCTCGCGACCGTCGACGTGGCCCTCGAGAAGGGAAAAATCCTCAAGGTGGGCATTACGCACCTCGATCTCGTCGCCGCCTCGCGCGCGCAGCAGGCGACCGAGATCAAGCGCGTGCTCTCCGGCGTGCCGCGCGCCATCCTGTTCGGCGATCTCAACGCGACCCCCGACGAGGGCGCGATCGTAGAGCTCGCGGGGTTCATGCAAGATGCATGGACCCAAGCCGGTGCGGGCTCCGGGTTCACGATCCCGGTCGACGCCCCGAACCGCCGGATCGACTATATTTTCCTCGGATCCGGCATCGGCAAGGCCACCTCGGCGGCGGTCGTGGACGAGAGGCTCGCGTCCGATCACTTGCCGGTCGTCGCGCAAGTCCCGCTCCCGTGACGTCGCTCGCGGCGTGGGCGCGCGCGTACGTGCTGTCGGACGATCTCGCGACGAAGCTCGATCCGCCGGCACCCCCGCGCCCGCCGCTCGATGGAGCACCCGCCCCGCGCCTCGACCGGCCGCTCACGCCGGGCAGACCCGCGGCGCTGCGTGTCATGGCGCGCGTGAAATCCCCGCGCGGGAGCCTCGTCGACCCGAAAAAACGGGCCCACCTCGTGCACACGTTTCTCCACCACGAGCTCCAGGCGGCGGAGCTCATGGCGGCGATGCTCGTCGCCTTCCCAGATGCCCCCCGCGCGTTCCAAGTGGGGCTCGTGCGCGTCTTCTTCGACGAGATCCGCCACATGCAGGGTTACCGCGCGCACCTCGAGCGCCTCGGGTTCGCGGTCGGCGATTTCCCCGTCCGCGACTGGTTCTGGGAGCGGCTCGGGGCGGTGCCGAGCCTCGTGTCGTTCGTCGCCGCGATGGGCGTCGGCTTCGAGGGTGGAAACCTCGATCACACCCGCCGCTTCGCGGAGGCGTTCGACGCCGCGGGAGATCACGACGGCGCGCGGCTCGTGCGGCGGGTGGGCGAAGAAGAGATCGTCCACGTGCGCTTCGCCCTCGCGTGGCTGCCGCGCCTCCTCGGCAAAACGCGCGTGTCGTTCGACGACTTCGCCGCCGCGCTGCCCCCGCCGCTCACGCCGAGCGTCATGCAGGGGCCGGTGATGGACCGCGTCGCTCGGGTGCGTGCAGGATACACGGAAGACTTCCTCGACGCCCTGGTGGCGTTCGCGGCGGCGCACCCGAGCGGCGCGCGCTCGCCGACGCGGGACGAGGCGCGGGGCAAGGCGTGACCGGCGCGCGTGCGTCGGGCGGGTCGTCCGCGGGCGCGTTCGCGTGGGTCTTGAACCTCGACGCGGACGACGAGCTCTGCGCCGAGGGGCGGGGGGCCCGCTTCGTCGCGCCGGTGCCCGCGCCGGTGCTCCGCGCGCGGATCGAGGCCTGCATGGGCGCGCTCGGGCCGCTCGTGGGGGACGGCGTCGTGATCGGCCACGGCGACGACACACGCGCGCGCGGCCTCCCGGGGCGCGCCTTTTGCCCTACGCCGAGCGCGATCTCGTCGCTCGTGGCCGCCGGAGCCGAGCCTCCACTTGCGCCTCCCCTCGTGGTGATCGTGCGCGCGAACCATCGCCTCTTCTCGGCCGAGCTCGGGCAGCGGCTCGACGGAGGCACGTGGGTCCGGTCGATCGGCGAGCTCGAGTCGGCGTTCGCAGGCGACGTCTTGGCGCGGGGAGGGGAGTGGGTGCTCAAGCATCCGCACGGGTACGTGGGGCGGAACCGCCACCGCACGCGAGAGCTCGATCCGAAGGCACGAAGCTTCGCGCGCCGCGCGATCGCGGAGGCGGGCGGCCTGCAGCTCGAGCCTTGGGTCGCCCGCAGCGCCGACTACGCCATTCATGGATTCGTAGCGATCGACGGGAGCGCGACGTTCGGCGCGCCGACGCGCCAAGTCTGCGACGGTCGTGGGGTATGGCAAGGCACGAGCCGCGAAACCGACCTCGCCGCGAGCGAACGTGACGCGCTCGAGGACGAAGCCGAGCGAACCGCCCACGCCCTCGCCGCGATAGGCTATTTCGGCCCCTTCGGTGTCGACGCGTTTCGGTACGTCGAAGGGGAAAATGCGCGGTTTTGCGCGCGCTGCGAGGTGAATGCCCGCTACACCATGGGGTGGGCGATCGGGATGGGCACGTCGCGCCCCGACGTTTCGATTCCGCGGTAAGCTGCGGTCGTGGACGACACCGGGACGTACGGCGAGCGCCTCCTCGCCCTCGACGAAGAGAGCCGCGTCGACGCCCTCGTCGTCGCCTGCGAGCGCGCGCTCGTGGCTTGGATGATGTACGCGGTGCAAAAGAAGCCGCGCTACGTGGACGGCGTCGTGGGCCTCACCCACGTGGTGGACGTCGACCTTCCTACCCGCGCCCTCGACGAGGTCCGCGACCGGCACGACTTGCCCGTCGTCGCGCCCACGATCTTGGCCTGGGTGGAGCCCATCGTCGCGCTTCAAGACGGGGATTTCCAGCTCCCGAAGCGCGTCGAGTACGCGTTCTATGCGATCTACAACCTTCATCGGCTCGTGTTCGAGCCGAGCGACGCGCTGACGCCGTTCTTGGTGCTGAGCCAGGCGATCTCGGCGGTGGTCGACGGCGAGGACGACGACGGCGCGCGCACGGAGGCCGCCCTCGCGTCTTGGTGGGCCGCGGCTTCGTCGCGCTGAAGCGTGCTCGCGAGTTGCGCGCGTGCGCTCAGCGCGTCGGCACGCCGTACGAGGTCGTCCACGCGCGGGTGTAGTCCGCCAGCTCGGTGTCCCACTCGGCGTCGGACCAGCCGAGCTCGGGTTGGGCGACCTCGCGGATGCGGCCGATCTCGTCGAGGCCACCACGCGGCAGGGTGAGCCCCACGCGTACGCGGCGGAGCAAGAGATCCGAGAGGGTCACGCAGCCCTCCGCGCGCGCGGCGAGGCGCAGCTCCCCGTAGAGCGACACGCCTTCACCGATAGGCTCGCGGTCGAGCGGCGATGCCAGCACGCCTTCGGCGTCGGACCCGAGGCGACCCGAGAGGCGCCGCTTCACCGCGTCGTCCACGCCGGCGGGGAACGTGTCGTCCTTCGGGCTCTCCTCGAACATGCGCGTGCGCTCCGGCAAGGGCCCGAGATCGGCGCGCGCGGCCTCCAGCGCCTCGCGCGCCATGAGCGCCCACGTGGTGAGCTTGCCGCCCGTGATCGTGTAGAGGCCCTTCTCCGACCACACCGCGTGCTCGCGCGACTCCTTCGACGGGTCCGGATTTCCGGTGTCGATGACGGGCCGTACCCCCGAATAGGTGCAAAGTACATCGGTCTCGGTGAGGCCCAAATCGGGGAACACTTTGCGCGCGCCGTCGAGGATGTACTCGGCCTCGGCGGAGGCGATGCGGGGCTCGGTGGAGAGATCGCCGTCGTGGTCGACGTCGGTCGTGCCGATGAGGGTGACCCCCTCCCACGGGACGGCGAACACGCCGCGCTGATCGCGGGGATGCATGAAGCTGATGGCCTCGTCGACGGGCACCTTGGCGCGCGAGAACACGAGGTGGCTGCCGCGGATCTTTCGGAGGCGCGCGGCCTCGCCGACCTTGCCGCGGAGATCGTCGGCCCACGCGCCGGTCGCGTTGATGACCGCCTTGGCGGTGACCTCCGCGGTGCGACCCATGTTCGCGCCCTTCTCGTCGCGGAGCACGACGCCGCGGACCTTGCCGCCCGAGTCGCGCAAGAGATCGATCGCGCGCACGTAGTTGATCGCCGTCCCCCCGCGCCGAGCGCCCTCGCGCAGGATGCGGAGCGTGAGGCGCGCGTCGTCCGTCTGGGCGTCGTGGTAGCGGTAGCCGCCGAGCACCCCCGAGCGCTGCAACATGGGGAAAGCACGAAGGATTTCGGCTTCGTTGAGGCGCTCGTGGTTCCACTTCCACGCGAGCGCGTCGTACATGCTGAGGCCGATGCCGAACATCCAGCGCGGCATGGTGTCGCCCGGGAACGCGGCGAGGGAAAACGGCAGGTTCTCGACGAGACCGCGGCCCTCCTCGAGCATGCGCTCACGCTCCTTCACGCTCTTGCGCGTGACGAGGAACTGGCCCTGACGAAGGTAACGAAGGCCTCCGTGGACGAGCTTCGTGGAGCGGCTCGAGGTGCCGGACGCGAAGTCGTTCGCCTCGACGAGCAGCGTGCGAAACCCGGCCCGCGTGGCCTCCGAGAGAATGCCCGCGCCGGTGATCCCGCCGCCGACGACGACGAGATCCCAGGGTTCGGAGAGAGTCTTCCAAGCGTCGTCGCGAAATCCCTTGCCCCACATGTCAGCTCTCCTCGGCGTTGATCCCCGGCGACGCATCGCGCCCAGCCGGACTCGGGCGGGCGAGAGGAGCACGGTGTGCTCATGGGCACAGTCGAAGCCTCTCGCGCAGACGAAAGACGCACGCAGCGCAGCGATCCGTGTCGAAAAAGCCAGCGGTTCCAGCTCCCTCGGTCGTGGGTGAACGTAGCGGAAGGCCATCGCGCCGACCAGCGTCGCAAACGAGCGACACCGCTCGCGAAACGAGCGTGGCGGGAACGCGCGGAGGGCCCCCCGCATTTTTAACGAAGCGCGTGCGCTCGTTGGCTTGTGTCGCTACCTTGTGCTCGCCCGGCGTCGAGGGCGCGGGGGGAGAGCAAACGCGCGCTCCCGGGCACGTTACCGAAGGAGATCGTCATGTCGCTTGCTCAAGAATCGTCGTCCGACAGCGGGACCCAGAAGGTTGCCCCGCGCGAGGAGACGAAGGTCGAGAAGAAGGACGAAAAGGCCGTCGCGAGCGAGAGCAAAGCGCCGAGATCGCTCGCCGCCACGCTCGCCGCGCTGAAGGCTGCGCACCGCAAACAGGGCGCCCCCAGCTACGACAAACGCATCGAGCACCTCGACGCCCTCAAGCGCGCGCTCGTGACGAACAAGGAGGAAATCGCGAAGGCGATCTCGTCCGACTTCGGCGGAAGATCCCGCATCGAGACCCTCGTCGCCGACATCTTCGTGACGGTCGGGGGCATCGACTACGCGAAGGAGCGCCTCCACGAGTGGATGGAGATCGAGCCGCGCGAGGTCGCGTGGACGTTCCTCCCCGGGCGCGCCGAGGTGCAGAACCAGCCCGTCGGTGTCGTCGGCATCATCGCGCCGTGGAACTACCCGGTCCAGCTCGTCTTCGCGCCCCTCGTCGCGGTGCTCGCGGCGGGCAACCGCGCGATGATCAAGCCCTCCGAGCTCGTGCCGGAGACGAGCGCGCTCATCGCCAAAATCGTCGAGTCTACCTTCGCGGCAGACCACGTCACGTGCCACCTCGGCGGGGTCGAGACGAGCGAAGAGTTCTCCAAGCTCCCGTTCGATCACCTGGTTTTCACGGGCTCCACGCGCGTCGGCAAGGCCGTCATGCGCGCCGCAGCGGAGAACCTGGTGCCGGTCACCCTCGAGCTCGGGGGCAAGTCGCCCGTCATCGTGGGGCGCGACTTCTCGATCGCGACCGCCGCCGAGCGCATCATGAGCGGCAAGCTCTTCAACGCCGGGCAGACCTGCATCGCCCCGGACTACGCGCTCGTGCCACGCAAAGAGGTCGACGCGTTCGTGAACGAGTGCAAGGCCGCCGTCGGGCGCTTGTATCCTACACTCGTCGGAAACGCCGACTACACCAGCATCGTGAACGACCGCCAGAAGCAGCGCCTCGAGGGTTACCTCACGGACGCAAAAGAGAACGGCGCCAAGCTGGTGCCGCTGAACCCGGGCAAAGAGTCGTTCGAGAAGACGCGCAAGCTCGAGCCCACCATCGTGCTCGACGCGAAGGAGTCGATGAGCGTGCTGGGAGAGGAGATCTTCGGGCCGATCTTGCCGGTGATCCCCTACGACACGCTCGACGAGGCGATCGCCTACGTGAACGATCACCCGCGCCCGCTCGCGCTCTACGTGTTCGAGAACGACGACGACGCGGTGGAGAAGGTGCTCGCGGAGACCACCTCCGGCGGCGTGACCGTGAACGACACCATGCTCCACGTCGCGCAAGACGATTTGCCCTTCGGCGGCGTCGGCCCGAGCGGCATCGGCCACTACCATGGCAAAGAAGGCTTCGACACGTTCACCAAGAAGAAGCCGGTGTTCTACCAATCGCGCTTGAACGCGACGGACATCGTGCGCCCGCCCTACGGCAAGGCGGTCGATTACTTCTTGAAGCTCATGATCGGCAAGTAGCCTCGTGGGACGCCCTCCTGAGCCCGAACGCCGCCAAGAGCTCCTCGAGGCGGTCGTTGAATACGTACTGAAGAACGGGCTCACCGGTCTCTCGCTCCGCCCCCTCGCGAAGGGGGTGGGGACGAGCGCGCGGATGCTGCTTTATCACTTCGAGTCGCGCGAGAAGCTGCTCGCCCTCGTCATCGAGACCATCCGCGAGAACCTCCGC
Source organism: Myxococcales bacterium (assembly GCA_013297655.1). GTDB lineage: Bacteria > Myxococcota_A > Polyangia > Polyangiales > Polyangiaceae > JAAFHV01. Next base: position 13,389 of record JAAFHV010000124.1, read on the forward strand.
AACTTGGTGCTCGCGCAGGCCAAGACCGACCAGACCATGTCGACCGGTCTACGCTCGTTCTGGGCGCTCGCGAGCCGGAAGGACGCGGCCCCGTACATCCGTTTGTTCTTCGAGGTCTACGGCCTCGCCCTCCACGAGCCCGCGCGTTACGGCGCGTTCCTCGACACCGTCATTCACGGCTGGATCGCGATCGTGCAGGAGAGCACCGCCGACAACGACGTGGCCCTCGCCTCGCTCACGATCGCGGTCACCCGCGGGCTCATGCTCGACATGCTCGCGACCGGCGACGTGGAGCGCACCACCAAGGCGCTCGAGCTCTTCTGCACCGACGTCGTAGAACGTCGTGAAAAGAAAGGGCTTTTGCGCGTCTCGGAGGCCGCCCAGGTGTCCTCGAGGGATCTGCTCGGGCGCCTCGTCGCCGAGGCCGACGCGGGAGCACCGGACGCCGTGTAAGCCGGGAGCGCCCGCTCTTTGGGCACCCGCCGCGCGCTCGCTGCCCGTGTCGTGCTAGGGCGACGTCGTGGCTCTCATGTTCACCGAGCACGGCGCGGCGACCACCGCGACGGGCACCACCGCCGAGCACCTCGTCGTCACGCTGCTGATTCAGCTCGTGGTCCTGCTCGTCGTCACGCGCGGCGTGGTGTGGATCGCGCGTCGACTCTTTCGCCAGACCGACGCGGTCGGGGAGATGATCGCGGGCGTCGTGCTCGGACCGAGCCTGCTCGGTGCGCTTCACCCCGAGGCGATGCGCGCGCTCTTCGCGCCGGTCACGGCCCCGATCTTCGTGGGGGTCTCGCAGGTCGGCCTCATCTTCCTGATGTTCCAGATCGGGATCGAGTTCGAGCTCGCGCGCGAGCTCTCGAAGGGCAAGGCGCGGATCTTGGTGCTGAGCCTCGCTGGCATCGCGGTTCCTTTCGCGCTCGGGTTCGGCACCGCCGACTTCTTCCGTCTCCGCTCCCCGCTGCCGGACGGCTCGTTCCCCGCCGCGCTGCCGTTTCGTCTCTTCTTCGGGACGGCGATGTCGATCACGGCCATCCCCGTGCTCGGGCGCATCTTCATGGAGCTCGGCCTCGCGAAGACGCGCACCGCTGCGCTCACGATCGGCGCCGCGGCGGTGAACGACGTGCTCGGTTGGATCGTGCTCGGCGTGGTGTCCGCGATCATCGGATCGCGCCTCGAGCCCGGGATGCTCGCGCTGAAGCTCGGCTTCGTGGTGCTCTATGCGCTGCTGGTCCTCGTCGTGCTGCGACCCGCGCTCGTGCGCTTCGTGCGCAGCTCGATGGCGCGCGAGAAGGGCCTCGGGCCGACCCTGCTTTCGTGGATGTGCGTCGCGCTCTTCGCCTCCGCGATCGTGACGAGCAAGCTCGGTATCTTCGCGATTTTGGGCGGTTTTTTGCTTGGTCTCGCCCTCCAGACGGAGCACGCGTTCGCGGAGGCGTGGAAGGCGCGCGTGACGCCCCTCGTGCAGGCGTTCTTCCTGCCGCTCTTCTTCGCGTACACCGGGCTCCGCACCGAGATCGGCTCGCTCTCCGGCGCGGGGGCGTGGCTCGACTGCGGGCTCGTGTGCCTCGTCGCGTTCGCCGGGAAGCTCGGCGGGACGTACATCGCGGCGCGGGCGCTCGGCGAGAGCCACAAGACGGCGGTCACGGTCGGCGTGTGCATGAACACCCGCGGACTCATCGAGCTCGTCGCGCTGAACGTCGGCTACGATCTTGGCGTGTTGCCGAAGCGCATCTTCACGATGCTCGTGATCATGGCGATCGTGAGCACGTTCGTCGCGACCCCCGCGATTCGGTTCCTCATGGCCAGCGAGCGCCGCGCGACCCCCGAAGGCGACCCCGAGTCCGCCTGACGATCGCGATGCGTTGGCGTCGCGCTATCGCGAGCGGTCGTCGCCGAGGCGTACGCAGGGGCCCCCGACGCGGGGTGAGCGAGCCCTCGAAGCGACGGGGGCGGCCTCAGCGCGACTCCCCGCGCTGGGCGTTCGCGCCGTTCTGCACCCACTCCGACATGATGCGGACGTAGGCGGCGCGCTGGCCGCAGCCCGAGACGCCGACGCTGGCTTGCCCGAGCTCGACCCCGGTGAGCTGGTCGACCGGGCACGAGAGATCGAACGACGCGCGGTCGAGGACGGAGATCCACTTCTTGCCGTCGTAGACGTACCAGTTCTTCTTCCCGCACCCGCTCGCGCGGCTCGTATACATCTGCATGTCGCTCAGCGAGACGGCGTCGCGGGGGCACTGGAGGTCGGCCGCGGCGGTGGTGCGGAGCAGGCTCCCGCTGCAGCCGGCGAGGGTCGAGAGGGCGAGCAACGTCGCGACGAAAAAGGGGACGCGGTAGGCGAGCTTCATGAGGGATCTCCTGGGGCGGCATGTGGATTCGGCGACAAGACGCGCGTCGGAGCGACACGCGGTGCCGAGCGGCCGACCACGACACCCTTCGCAAGATCGGCGCCAGGGGTGCTCGCCGCGAACGGACCGATTTTCCTCGAGCGATCGCCGCACCCGCACCCCACGCGGGGTGTCCCGGGACGGTTTCCGGGGTGTCCCGGGACGGCGGCCGCGGAGGACGCGCGCGCGCGAGGCGACGCGTCCGCCGACGAGGGGCGTGATCGCGGCGCGCGCGAGCCGACGTGTCAGCCGACGAGGGTCGTGATCGTGGCGGCGAGCGTACCCACGCCGCGCGCGAAGGTGGTCTCGTCGGTGAGGAGCGAGAGCACGACGCGCGGGCCCTCGTGGAAGTCGAAGAACGCGCCCGGGTGCACGTAGACCCCGGCGTCGAGGAACGTGTGCACCCACGTGTCTTCGTCCGCGATCGCGGGCAAATGAAGCGTCGCGTAGATGCCGGCCTCGAGATGAAGCCGCGTCGCAGCCGTCCCCGCGACGACGCGATCGAGGGTCGCGAGGTTCGTCCGCGTGCGTGCGAGGATGCGGTCACGCGCGAGGTGCGCGTCTTCGAGGAGCACGGAAGCCGCGGCTTGCACCGGCGTGCCCACGGAGAGAAACGTGTCGGCGAGGACCTCGAGGCGCGCCTTCGCTTCGTCGTGGAGCGCTCGATCGCCGGCGAGCGCGATCCACCCGAGCTTCATCTGCGGGAGCGCGGCCTCTTTGGAGAGACCCGAGAGCACGAACACGAGCCCGCGTGTCGCGGTGAGCGCGCTGAGGAGCGGCGTGGCGCGCTCGACGATCGGGTAGCGCAGGAACACCTCGTCCGAGACGAGCGGGAGGTCGAGATCCAAGATCGCCTCGAGCTCGTCGGCCTTCAGAGTGGAGCCGGTGGGGTTGTTCGGCGACACGACGAGCACCGCCCGCGCGCGAGGCTCACGAGCGCGAAGCTCGCGGAGGGCGGGGAGATCGACGTGCCACGCGCCGTCGTAGCGGAGCGGGTAGGGGACGAGGCGCACGCTCTGGTAGGCGGCGAGGTACTCGAAGAGCGGGTAGCTCGGCTGCGGCACCAAAATCGTGTCGCCCGGATCGGCGAGGAGCGAGAAGAGCCACGCGTACGCCTCGCTCGTGCTCGCGGTGCACATCACGTCTTCGGCAGACAGGGAAATTCCAAGGTCGTTCGTGCTCGCGGCGATCGCGGCGCGTGTCTCCGGGAGGCCGAAGGGCAAAGGCGCATACGTGGCGACGCTCGCGCTCGCGAGGGCGAGGCGGCCACGATCCGAGAGCGGAGCGATGCCCGCGGTGGTGGGGTTCGACACGGTGAGGTCGAGGACCTCCCCGCGCTCCTTCGCGCGGGTGAGCGCGCGCGTGAGCTCGTTCTCTTCGAGGTCGTGGCGGCTGCGCTGGGAAAACGGGCTCATCGGAGTTTGGGAGTCGGCGAGCATTGCCGAACCCGTGCTCTGGAGGGGAGGCGGGCGCGTGCGCTAACGTGCGACGGATGACGATCTTCGTGGGAACGAGCGGGTTCTCTTACCCCGAGTGGCGAGGCTCGTTTTACCCGGAGAAGCACCCGCCGAAGAAGATGCTCTCCTACTACGGGCAGCATTTTCGCACGGTCGAGATCAACGCCACGTTCTACCGGATGCCGAAGGAGACCATGCTCACCGGCTGGCTCGGGGAGGTGCCGGACGATTTCACGTTCGTGCTCAAGGCGCCGCGCTTCCTCACGCATCACAAGAAGGACGCGGACATGCGCGAGGGCAACGCGAGCTTCGCCGCGCTCGCGACGGGAATGGGAGCGCGTCTCGGGCCGGTGCTCTATCAGCTCCCCCAGTTCTTGAAGAAGGACGTGCCGCGTCTCGAGGCGCTGCTCGCGGGGTTGCCCCGACCTTCGCCGGTGGTCATCGAGGTGGGCGATCCTTCGTGGTTCAGCGACGACGTGTACGAGGTGCTGAAGAAGGGAAACGCGGCCCTCTGCATCGTGGACGATCTGGCCGAGCGACGCCTCGCGCCGTTCGAAAAGACGTCAAAACACGGATACTTACGGCTACGTAGGGCCGAGTACAGCGACGCCGAGATCGGTGCGTGGGGGAAGAAGATTCGTGACGCGAAGTGGACCTCCGCGCACGTGTTCTTCAAGCACGAGGACGCGGGCACCGGGCCTGCTCTCGCGAAGCGGCTCCTCGCCGCCCTCGGTCAACCGCGCTGAGCGCCGCGTCGAGCGCGCATCCCGTCGCGAAACGGGATGCGGGCCTGCGCTCACGCCGCCAATGCGCGGGCACCGTCCAAGATCGCCAAGCAGCCCTCGAGCGTGTCGCACAGGTTGAGCTCCTGTCGCAGCTTCGACGCCCCCGGCAAGCCATGCAGATAGCCCGAGAGGTGCCGGCGGGTGCATCGCACCCCGTGCGGCTCGCCGCGCTCCTGCACGTTGAGCACGAGGTGGTCCTTGCAGAGCGTGATGCGCTCTTCGTTCGTGGGGAGGGGGATCGTCTTGCCCTCGCGGAGGCGCGCGTAGGCCTCGCGGAACACCCACGGGTGCTCGATCGCGCGGCGACCGACCATGACCCCGGCGCATCCGGTCTCGGCGAGGGCACGCTCGGCGTCGTCGGCGGAGCGCACGTCGCCGTTCACGATGACGGGGATTTTTACGACCTCGCGTGCGCGCGCGGCCCACGTCCAATCGGCAGGCCCGGAGTGCCCCATCTGCGCGGTGCGGCAGTGCACGGTGAGCGCGCGCACCCCTACGTCCTCGAGGCGACGCGCGAGATCGACGATCGGCATGTGCGACTCGGGGCCGTAGCCGATCCGCGTCTTCACCGTGACGGGAGCGTCGACGGCGCGGACCACCATCGCCGCCATCTCGACCATCGCGGCCGGATCGCGGAGCCACCCCGCGCCGGCGCCGCGCGCGGCGATTTTGGGCACCCAGCAGCCGCAGTTGATGTCGACGTAAAAAGGCTCCGCCTCGGCCGCGACGCGCGCCGCTTCGGCGAGGCGCTCGGGCGACGAGCCGTAAATCTGGATCGAGGTGAGCGCGTCGTCCGGCGAGAGGCGGATCTTGCGCTTCGCGTTTTTGCAGCCGCGGAGGAGGCCCTCCACGTTGACGAACTCCGTCACGCATACGTCGGCGCCGACGGTGCGACAGAGCCGACGAAACACGTCGTCGGTCACGTCTTCCATGGGGGCGAGGATGACGGGCTTTTGGGCGAACACCTCGTCGAACGAGGGCTTTTTCGAGGCCGAAGAGATCACGCGCGCTTCGTAGCGCAAACCCGCGCCTTACGCACGCGGCACGCGAGACGATCGATCGGCGGGCTCGAGGCCGCCCGCGAGGCCGCGCGTGCGAGCGTCACGGCCCGAAATGACGAACGCCTCGGCCGCCGGGAGGGCAGACGAGGCGCTCGGGCTGGTCGCGGGGCGAGGTGCCCGTCGCGCTAGCGAGACGGGATCAGTTGCCGCCGGGGTTGGCGAGGCAGCTCGTGAGGGCGGCCGTCTTGCGGAAGCCGCAGGTGCCGTCGGCGCCACGCTCGCAGGTGGCGGCGGCGTAGCAGGCGTACTCGGGGCGGAACTCGCAGGTGGTCATCATGTCGCGGTCGGCGCAGATGTGGCTGCTGCAGCCCGTCTTGCGGCACGCGGGGGCGGGAATGCACGCGCCACGGCCGTTCGTCTCTTCGCAGACGAAGCCCGGCGCGCAGTCCAAGAGGGCGCAGCCGGCGTTGGGGATGCACGCGGGGGGCTGAGTGCCGCCGCCGTCCTCGCAGTAGGTGCCCGCCGCGCAGCGCACGTTCGCGCAGGTGTTGTTCGGGACGCAGACGCCGGCGGTGGTGCCGTTGTTGTCCTCGCAGTGGGTGGTCGGCGAGCAGCGCACGACCATGCAGCCGAGAACACGATCCTTCTTCAACGTGACGGTGGTGCCGTTGCGCGAGAGCGTGAGCTGCTCCGGGAGCGACTTGGCGATGCCCGCCTGGTAGATCTTGCGGCCGTAGCGCGGCGACGTGAGGCGCATGCGCAGCTCGCCGCGGTAGTTGTAGCCGTTCCACGTGCCGCTGTCCTTGAGGACGCAGGGGGCGCGGACACAGCGGATGCGCGGGTCGGCGATCTCGCCCGTGTAGCGGCCGTTCGCCTCGAAGACGAGCTTCGAGTAGTACATGTTGTAGTCGGTGCCGCGCGCGGTGCCTTCGGTCCAGGTGCCGACGAACGTCTTCGCGGTGCTGGTGAGGGCCTCTTCCGAGGTGCCCGCGTTGTCTTCCGCGTCGACGACATCGCTGACCGACTCGTCCTCTTCACCGGTGGTGTCTGCAGCGCAGCCCGTGACGGCGAAGACGGAGGTGGCGAGCGTGAAAACGGCAACGGCGGAAAGCAGCGTGCGCATGGGGCAAATTCTCCCTTTGGTGCCGAGCCCTCCCCAGCACCAGTGATGGCCAGGTTCTACTCGGTTGGCGCCGACATGCAACCCCAAATGCACACATCGGCGCCAGGTGCCAAATTTCCGAGCGTTTCGGGTCGGTGACGGCCGATACTGACCTCATGCGCACCCTCCGGGCCGAGCTCGTTCGCGACGAGGAGCACGCGAGCAAGGTCGTCCACGCGATCGTTCTCGAGGCGAAGCGGTCTCTCTTTTTGGCGACCGCGAACGCCAAGGATCTGCGTGTGCCTGCGCCGGTAGGCACACGCGCGCGGGCGGCGGGGCGCTTCGTGTCGCTCGTGGAGCTCTTGGCCGACAAGGTGCGGGCGGGGCTCGAGCTGCGGTTCTTGCACTCGGGTCTCCCTTCGCGTCCGTTTCGCGCGGTGCTCGCCGCGCACCCGGTGCTCGCGTCGTGCGTTCGGGCCTGCCCCCGCGTGCACCTCAAGATGGTCGCCGCCGACGGAGCGAAGCTCTACCTAGGGAGCGCGAACTTCACCGGCGCCGGGCTCGGCGAGAAGAGCGACGGCCGCCGCAACTTCGAGCTCGGGATCGTCACCACCGACGACGTGCTCCTCGACACGACCCAGGAGCGCTTCGATCGCATCTGGCGCGGGCTCGAGTGTGCATCTTGCAAGCTTCGTCGCGAGTGCCCGAAGCCGCTCGATCGCGTCGAGTCCGACGCGCGCGAAAAGCGGCGCGCGCCGCCTGCAAAAAAAGCAGCCCCGAAGCCACGCGCCGTCCGCAAACCGTAAAACCACGGGGCCCCACGAGGGAGCGCTCCCAGCGCCAAGCGTCACTTCATTTTGAAGCTGTCGACGAGGGTGTCGAAGTCTTTGCGCGCCGCGAGCACGGTCGCGTCGGGGCCGGTGAGCTTGAAGAACGTGGTTTCGCCGCCGACCTCGACGATCGCGCCGAGGAGCCGCCACTTCTTTTTGGGGGTAGCGGGCGAGCCGGGCATGTTGCCGCCGGAGAAGGTGCCGTCGATCTCGACGAGCGAGACCTTGAGCCCGCCCACGTTGCGCTCGCTGCGCTTCGGCGCGGGCATGCCCTCGAACTGCATCGACCAGCGGGTCACGTTTTGCTCGAGCCCACCGCCGGCGGAGATGACGGTCATCTCGGCGTCCTCGGCGTCGCCCTTCGCCTTCTCGATGCGGTAGGTCGCCTTTCGCATCGTGCTCGGGCTCTCCGCGGGGTGGAACGACGGAGGCGCAGTCCAAGCGACGTTGCTCTTCTTCGGCTCGTGCGCGGTCGAGGGGGCCGCGGTCGCGGGAGCTGCGCTCGAGGGGGCCGCGGTCGACGGCGCGACCTTGGCGCTCTCGGCGGGGGGCGTCGCGGGCGGATCTTTTTGGGTTTCGCAGCCCTGGGCGAACGCGAGGAGCGACGCGACGACGACGACGGAGGTTGCGCGGATGACCTTGGATGCCATGGGCCTTCGCATACCACGCCGCGCCGCGCGGGCGAGAGCCTTCATGCATCCTGCACGCAACAGGCGCAACCAGGCGCAACCAGGCGACGCGAGGCGACGCGAGGCGCGACGAGGCGAGCACCGCTCCTTCCGTGCCTCGACGCTGCGCGCGTCCTACCGTCGTCGAGGCGCGTTCGTGTCCAGGCGCCTGGGACTTTCGTGTCCAGGCGCCTGGTCATGTGTGTGCTTTGCCCCGCTCCACGCGCTGCGGCCCCGAGCCGTGTCGCGCACGCGTCGACCGATCGCGTGCGGAAATCAGAAGAAGATAGGGTTCGAGACGGCGAAGGGCATGCGGCCGGGGTGGACGGGGGCGAGGTCCTTTTTGCCCTTCGCGACGAACACCACGTAGTGGCGAGGACGGCTCGCGCTGGCGCTGACGTCGATCGTGTTCTCGTACACTTTGCCGGGCCCGGGCAGCCCAGCGACCGGCGTGAGCGCCACCGTCTTGGTGTTCATCGTGTCGCCGTCGATCACGACCTCGATCTCCTGCGCGTCGACCCACGAGGCGGAGCGCACGGTGACCTTGTATTGGCCGGCGGCGGCCTGGCCGCCAGGACCTACCCCGCCAGGCCCCTCGACCGTCATCGAGAGGCCGCCCGAGATGACGGACTGGCCCGCCTTCACGAAGTCACGAACGGCGTCGCCGGTGACCCGCGTGGGATCGTCGTGGCCGAACTTCATGCACGTGCGCGGATAACCGACCGGCGATCCGCGCCAGTGGTGGCTGTCGGAGCTGCCGACCGCCCAGATGGTCTTTCCTGCGTTCAACAGGGAGAACCACGACTTCACCGACGCGTTGCGGTTCTTGTCGAAGTCGGAGTCGTTGAAGACCTCGAGCGCCTCGAACTCGTCACTCCAGAGTCCGTCTTTGCCCTTCGCTGTCGCGTAGTCGAAGAGGGTGGAAGAGAGGTATCCGCCGAAGCCGGAGCTGTTCGGGTGGTTCACGATGAGGGCAGGCTTTTCGGGCCGCGCGTGCACTTGTTTGAACATGTCGGGGGGGCTCTTGCCGACCCAGTCGACTGCCCCGTTGTTGACCGCCCCAGGGACGGCGACGGCAGGGAGCACGCCGAAGTGCCCGTAGGAGAACGTGGTGAGCTCCTGCGAGGCGAAGCTCGACGCGAACTTGGTAATCCCGAGCTTCTGGATCGTGGGCTGAAAGTCGATGATCCACTCGTGCTCGCTCGAGATCGGGAGCTCGAGGCCGTCGCCGACCGCGGACGTCACCTTCTCCAAAATCGTGTCGTCCGAGTCGGCGGAGAAGTTCGCGTGAATGTGGAAGTCTGCGCACATGATGCCGGTGGTGTCGACGCTGCGGACGAGCGAGACGGGCACCTCCGTGACCTTGTCGACCTCCGCCGTCACGCTCTGGTCGAAGATCTCGTACTCGTAGCCGCGCGAGACGATGATGCGATGCGAACCGGCAGGCACGGGGAGGCGCGCGACGCCGTCCATCGGGAACGCTTGATAGAGGCGACCGTCGCCCGGGACCGTGACGCCCCACGCCGCAGGATACGTGGGCGCTTTGTCGACCGGGATGATCTGCACACGGACGGGCAGACCTTCGTTCGAGACCGAGTCCTTCACGACGATGTTCAACGTCGCCGTCTTCGGGAGCGTGATCTTGGCCGTCGCGTCGGCGGGGCCGACTTGCGCGCTGCCGGTGGGGATTCCCGGGACGATCGCGGAGAGGGTCGCGGCCTCGGCGGGCAGGTTCAAGGTGAACGCGCCGTCTTTGTCGGCGTGGGTGCGGGAGAGCACCTTGCCGGTCGCGGAGGCGGCGATCACGAGCGCGTTCGCGTGCTTCACCCCGCCGTCCGATTCGACCGTGCCGTTCACGGCGTGGGTCTCGGGGCCGCCGAACGCGCCGCGGACCGCTTGCCTCAGGCCGTCGAGCTCGGGGCCGCCGCCCGCGATTTCGGCGTAGTCGGTCTCCAGGGTTTGACAGGCTCCGACGGTGAGCCCGGATCCCGTGAAGTATTGAAAGCCGGAGACCTCGAGGCCGAACTCGATCTCGCGCTGCGGCTGGCCGATCGCGAACGAGGTGCGCTCGCCGTCGAACCCGATCCACGGGTGCTTGCCTTTGGGCTCGCCGTAGCCGGCGCCGTCGGTGAACACCTTCGACCGGCTCGAGTGGAAGAAGCCGAACATCTGCTTGCCGGTGAAGTCGACGTCCTCCGCGCGCGTGTTCACGAACGAGAGACGGAGCTTCACCTTCTGCGCGCCCGGCTCGAGCACGTAGTCGAGGGCGGCGGGGAAGTCGTACTCGTCCGGGAAGAGGCCGCGGAACGTCTCCAAGAACGGGATGTTCTTGAGCTGCCCGAGCGCGCGCACGACCGCCGCTTTGCCGTCGCTGCCGTCGGCGAGCACGGTCACGCTCGTGGGGGCGACCACCTGCCGCGAGAGCGCCATGAGCATCTCGCCGTACTGGTTTTTCCCGGTCGGGAGACCGTCGGCGCCGACCACCTCGATGCCGTTGATCTCGCCCCCGAACGGGTTGTAGCCGTCGCTCGGGCGTGCGCCTTCGATGTAGACTGCAATCTTGTCGTTCACGAGCACGAAGTCGGAGTCGAGGAGGCGGTTGCGGGCGTCGTCCGGGCGCTTCACCTTCGCGAGATCGCGTATTTTTCCGGCGCGCGCTTGATTGGCCGCTTTTGCGCCCCACGGGTCGGCGTGGCCCTCTGCGTTGCCGCTCGCGAACGTCTTGCTGGTGACGTCGCCCGCGCAGGTGGGCACGGGCGCTTCGGCGTCCGGGGTGGTGACCGGATCGGGATCCGATCCGCACGCGAACGCAGCGACGGGGAGGAGAGCCAGAGGCAAAAGCAAGAGGTGGCGCATGCCCTTACTTTGCCAGACTTTTTCGCCCGCACCCGTGTGCTTCTGCCCACGAAAACACCCGGTCTGCGTTCGCGTGAAACACCTTCGTCAACGCGGCGCGCGAGGTGCCTCTCGACGCGAGGCGTCGCGCGAGCTCTGGCCACACCGCGGCGCCGTCGACCCCGCTTGGCATCAGGATGTCGCCCTCGAGATCGCTCCCGATCGCGACGTGGTCCTCCCCCGCGATTTTCAGCAGATGCTCGAGGTGCGCCACGACGTCGTCGAACGACGCGGCCTCCCCGCGGTGCGACGAGATGTGGCCCGAGTGGATGCTGAGCGACACGATTCCGCCCGTTCGTGCCACGCGAGCGATTCTCGCGTCGTCGAGGTTGCGATCGATCGCGACGAGGGCGCGCGCGCCGGTGTGGGAGTCGACGACGGGGGCTCCTTTGGCTTCGGCGATCGCGAGCAGATCGTCGGCGGTCGTGTCGGAGGCGTGGGCGACGTCGAGGACTGCGCCGGCGCGCACGAGGCGCTCTGCGAGCTCTTTGCCTTTTGCGGTGAGGCCGAGCTTTCGTTTCGCGCGGGTGGGATCTTGGCTCGCGCCGCCGAGCGCGTTCGAGCGGGAGTGCACGAGGCCGAAGAGGCACACCCCGCGTCGCACCCAATCCTCTGCCGCGCCCATGTCGTCGACGAAGCCGTCGGCGCCCTCGAACGACACGCGGAGCCTTATTTTGCCGGGTGCGGCGGGCCCGAGCATCGCGGTGGTGTGCGCGCTCGCGTCGCGCGCGAAGAGCTTCGCCGCGTCGCCGAAGGTGCGCTCGTACTCGCGGCGGGCCTCGGCGGGAGGCATCGCGTACGCGCCCGAGACGTAAAGCGGGATCACGAGGGTGCCCGCCTCGCCGCGGAGGAGGCGCGAGAGGCTCGCGTCACGAGCGGGATCGCCGAGGCGCGCGTTCTTCGTGTGCGCCGCCCACCCGAGATCGACGTGGAGATCGAAGACGGCGAGGGGATGTTCGGCGCCTGTCTCGAGTCCCGCGTCGGTGGTGGCGCCCGTCGCGTCGTCCGCGCCCGCGTCGGCGATCGTGCTCGCCGTGGGCAGCGCCGCGTCGTATGCAGTATGCACGGATTGACCGGCGTCGAGCGTGGCGTGGGCGACCCTCGCGGGCGGATCGCACGCGAGCAGGCAGAGCGGGCCGAGCGCAGCGACGCTGCGCAGACCGAGGAAAGGCCGGATCACGGCGCGTGAGGGACGTAGTGGCCCGTCGCGGACACGGTGACGGTGACCATTCCGCCGTCGATCGTGGCGCCGCGCGGAAGCACGTAGCGCTGCTCGATGCGGGTGCCCTTCGGGAGCACGACCTCGAGCCCGTCGTCGGCGGCGAGGGCGAAGCGGGCGCTCGGAGCGTGGGGAGGGACGAGCGGCGCGAGCGCGGTGTCGCCGAGCCGAACCTCGAGCGCGTCGAGGTAGGTGGTCTCGTCCTCGTGCTCCTCGACGACCACGCGCACGGCGCCGTTCTCTACCGGGACGCGCACGGTCTTTCGATCGGTCCCGCGCTCTTCCTTCGAGCCGCGGCGAGCGAGCAGCACGAACGGCTCGGTGGAGATTCCGGTGCTCTCGAAGTGCACCCAAGGGCAAGAAATGCAGGGAAATGTGCGGGTGAGGTCTTTGGTGGCGACGTCGACCTTGAGCGTCTCGCCCTTCTTCAGGGTGACCTTCTTGAGCATCCCGTTGCGCGAGTAGCGGTTTCGCTTCGCGAACGTGTCGGCCTCGCCGACGAGCACGAAGACCTCGCCCTCCCCCGCGCCGATCGATACGGCGTGGCTGTCGCACTTGCTCGCTTTGTAGGGCTCGAGCGCGGAGTACTCGGTCTGGTTTTGCCAGAAGGTGGGCTCCTCCGCGAAGCCGATGAGGGCTTGCATGATGAACTCGTCGTCCTTCGGGTAGAGGCTCGTCGGGAGCACCGCGACCCACCCGTTCGCGAAGCCGCACGTGACGGTGACGGTCGCGTCTTGGGTGGCCGCGGGGGCGGGTGGCTGGGGCTCGATCGCGCTTGGCTTGGGGGGCGGTGCGGCGGACGCGCTCGCGATCGTGGCGATCCGCGCGGGGTGCTCGGCCACGCAGCGACCCTCACCTGCGTGGAACGTGGAGCCCGGCGGACAGAGCACGATGTCGTGCGAGCCCGCGGACCGTGGCGCGGGGGTCGCGCCTTCGCCGCACGCGCCCGCGGCGAACGGGAAGAGGAAGAGGGCGGCCGCGAGAGCGACGCGAGGGCGCTCTGCGAGGGATCGCACGAGGGGAGGAAGGAACGCGACGCGGGGAGAGGTCACCCCTGGAGCATAGAGGGCTTCGTCAGCGGAGCGCGAGCGCGGTGCGCGGGGGGCACGGGGAGAAGAGCGTACGATGGATTCCGAAGAAAAACGTAGCACGCAGCATCGAGGGTGCGTCACGTCGCTCTGGAGGCGCGAGCGTCACGTCGCTCTGGAGGCGCGAGCGTCACGTCGCTCTGGAGGCGCGAGCGTCACGTCGCTCTGGAGGCGCGAGCGTCACGTCGCTCTGGAGG
>JAAFHV010000125.1 GCA_013297655.1 Myxococcales bacterium
CGAGTCCATCATGCAGATGGTGCAGGAACACGGAGCGAGCGCGGTGAAGGTCGCCTCTGGCATCGCGGCGACGACGGGGGCGTTGGCGCTCGCGGTGTTCGTCTTCTTCTACGCGCTCTACGTTTTTTTGGTCGACGGGAAGGCGCAATACGCGTGGCTCGAGACGCACTCCCCGCTCGCGGCGACACAAACGAAGCGCTTCGCGGACGCCTTTCAGGAAACCGGGCGTGGCCTGTTGGTGGGAGTGGGGCTCACCGGGCTCGCGCAAGGCACGGTCGCGACGATTGCCTACTTGGCGCTCGGGGTCCCGCGCGCGCTCGTGCTCGGTCTCCTCACGTGCTTCGTCTCGATTATTCCGTCCGTCGGCACCGCGCTCGTTTGGATCCCCGTCTCGATTGGCCTCTATCTCTCCGGAAAGCCCATCTCGGCCGCCATCCTCGCGGGGATCGGGTTCTTCGTGATCGGCTCGACCGACAACCTGTTGCGGCCGGTGTTCGCGCGGTTCGGCAAGCTTTCGCTATCGACCTTCGCGCTGCTCATGTCGATGCTCGGCGGGGTCGCGGTCTTCGGAGGCGCGGGGCTCGTGCTCGGCCCACTCGTCGTCCGCCTCGCCAAAGAAGGGCTCGCGCTCGTCCGTGAGGCGCGCGAGCGAGAGGCGTCCGAACCGGTCGTGGCTGTCGTCGCGACGACTCCGGGCACCGTCTCCGCCGGCTGAGACCGCCGCCGTCGCGGAGCGCCGCGCGTCGAAGTCTATGTAATATACACTGAATGGCTCATCGGCCGAACGTGACGGTGCGCTTCGGGCCGGGGTCGAACTGGAGGCGCTTCACCACGTCCTCGATGCAGAGCACGACCGTTCGTCGCGAGGCCCCTCGCGTAGCACCGACGAAAGCGAGCTCGCGCGCCAGCGATGACCCGGCCCGCCTCGTTGGCGCTCTCGGTCGCGCCGGCGTCCGTGGCGAGCGAAGGCACGAAGGCGGCTCGCGGGTGCCACCCGAGGGCGACCATCTGGCGATCTCCGGAGAGCACGCGCGTGGCCTCGTCGCTGCACACGATGCGAAACGGCGCTCCGCCGCGGTCGACGAACACGGCGTCGGAGAGGGAGTACGCCTCGCGGAGCGCGTCGAGGCTCGGGCAGCTCCCTCGTTTGGCGCGGAGCTCGGCCGCGGCGCCGACGAGGGCACGGGCGTGCTCGGCTTCCCCGTCGGCTCCGCTCGACGGGGCGCTCGCGCTCGCGCCCACGTTCGCCGAGGCTGGGGTCGCGGCAGGAAATGACACGTCGGCCGCCGGCGAAATCCCGCACCCAGCGAGGCAAATCAGCGCCACCGGACCTACGAGCGCGCGCGAGCCGATGGCCATACGACACGGTATCGCACATGGGCGCCGTGCGCGGGTCGCGGCTCGTGCGTCGCTGGTGCCCTCAGGCGTCGCTCTCGTCGTTCTCGTCCTCGTCGTCGTCCTTCGATGCCTCGCCGGCCTTCGGTCCGAACACGACACGACCGTCGCCGTTCGAATCGGCGAGCGCCTTGGGGAGGGCGGCGTACTCGGCCGGGACGTCGCCTATCGACTTGCCCTTTTCGAGGCCACCGAGCTCCTGCGCGAGCCAAATGTCGAACGGCACGAAGCCGCCGATGGAGGCGACGCCGTTCTCCCACGAGAGTTGGAGCACGGGGTACTCGCCGTCGTCGTCCGCGGTGCCGCAGTAGAGGCACGCCGGGCGCGAGAGATCGCCGCCGAACGCCACGACGTCCTCCGAGAGCATCTCGTAGGCCTCGCCGAACGCGGCGACCGCTTCTTCGCCGAAGGCCTCTTCGACGACGTCTTCGAGCGACATCCCCTCGATTTCACCCTCCTCGTCGTCGAAGTCGATCCCGATGAACGCGGTGTCGACGAGGAAGAGCGCCTTCAGCGCGGGCGAAATAGACTCGCCATTGGGGAGCACCATCTTCTTCGCGAGGGACGCGGACATGGGCTCCGGGCTCGCGAGAATGCCACTTTCGGTTGCGGTGGCGAGAGCCTTCTTGACGAGCTTCGCACCACGGAGAGGACTTGAATCTTTCTTCGACGCCATGGCGCGGAGGGTCGGCGAGGAGGGCCGAGGAGTCAATGGTCACGGCACCGACCGGCGCTCGACTCGCGCCATCGGGGCGGCAGCCGGCGCGTGTTCGTGGCTGCGCTCAGGGGCAGCGCGAGATTTCGACGTCGTCGAGGAAAAAACCGGGAGAACGCACGGTGCCGGCCGCGGTGGAGAACACGAACGCCTTGAGCGGCGTCGCAGCGTTGCCGAGGTTTATCGTGCGGGTCGCGTTTCCGCCGGTCACGCCGCCGGAGCGAGCGATCGTGATGTCGTACCGATTGCCGCGGCGAGTGACCTTGTACTTCAACGTCGCCGCTCCGGTGCCGACAAGACTGCCGAAGATCGGCGGCGTGCCGCTCGGGGTGCGCACGTTGTTCCCGGCGCCGAGCTCGTTCGTCGCGAAATAGCGCTCCGGCGAATCGATTGGATAGATGTCGAGCACCACGGCATAACCGTGTTGGCCGGAAGCCCCGGAGAGCGTCATTCCCAAATCGTTGCCTCCCCGCAGCGTCGGCGCGGCAGGCAACGCGCGCTCGAGCCACGAGAACGCGAACCCGTCCGATACTTGATTATCGGCCCCGAGCGCGCCCGTCGTGACGGTGAACGTGGCGTCGAAGTCGAGCACGTCGACAGGCACGTTCACGAACGCCGCGCCCTCGGAGCTGGTCGTGTCGGCGGCGGT
Organism: Myxococcales bacterium; assembly: GCA_013297655.1. Taxonomy (GTDB): domain Bacteria; phylum Myxococcota_A; class Polyangia; order Polyangiales; family Polyangiaceae; genus JAAFHV01. Next base: position 2,760 of record JAAFHV010000125.1, read on the forward strand.
CGCCGAGTCGGGGAGGAGACGCAGCTTTCCGCCCTCGACCAACGTCTTCGTGCCGACGAGGCTGAGCCCACCCGCGTTCGTCGTGAAGTCTTCCTTCAGCACCGTGATGCATCCGCCGTCGGCGGCGTCGGGACCGGGAACCAGCGCGTCGGCTCCCGCGTCCGCAGAGGTGGCGTCGAGGGACGTGCTCCCGTCGGGGGGCGTCGGCGACGCGGCGTCCTCGTCGGTCGGCACGGCGCTGTCGCTCGTGGGCCGCGGCTGGAGCTGCGCGTCGGCGGAGGGCGCGCCCGAGTCGACGTCGTCCACGCTCGCGATGTCGAGGGAGAGCCCACATGCCGCCGCGGTCGCGACGAGCGCGAGGAGCGCGAGGAGCGCGAGGAGCGGAAGAGCGCGAGAGGCGCGGAAAAAACCAAGAGATCGGGTCATGGTGCCTTCGCGAAGGAGTTGACGGCGAGCCCCCCGACCCACGTGACCTCCCGACGGTAGACGACGGAGGCGCTCCGCGAAAGCGGACAGTGCTCCGCGGTGACCGGTTCGTGTTTCAAGACGCGCGTCGTCGTCGGGCAGGTGTCATCATCGAGATGGTCGCGCCGGCACCGCCGCCGTCGTCCCGCCGCGAAGGTCAGCACTTGAAATGATGCACCATGCACGCGCCGTCCTTGCAGGCGGGGGCGTGCTCGCCGTCCTCGCATGGACGGATCTTCTTTCCTCGGTGGCGCGCCGGTCGCGCGATCGGGTGGTGGTCGTCGTCGAACCAACACGCGTCGTCGTTCTTGCACGCGACGGTCGGCGTGGCCTTCGCGGGGGCGGGTGGTGGCGATGCCGCGCCGGCTTTCGTCTCGACGAGGGTGCACGCGCTCGCGATGCAGCGAGCGTGCATTCCCTCCTTCGCGGGGTCCTTGCAGGCGAGGCAGTCGCCGACGAAGTCGTTGCACGAGCGGCAGTCCTTGCGCTCGCACGCCTCCTTCATGCTCGCCTCGCGCGAGACGGTCATCGCGCGGAGCGCGCCGCACGCGCAGCAACTGCAGCACCCGGCGAACGTCGACAATATGCAGTCTGCATCTTTTTCGCAGGTGTCGCTCGCGGGGCCGTCCGAGCGCGGCGCGGACGAGGTGGCGCGCGGGGTTGACGGTCCGGGCGGGGTGGCCGGGCCCGCGTCGCTCGTCGTGGACGCGGCGGGCGGCGTCACCGCGACCTCGACCGCGCGCGACGGAGGGCCGTCTTTGCAGGCCGCGAGCGAGGACGAAGCGCCGAGCAGGAGAGCGAGGAGGACCGCGACGCGCATGGCTCGAACGTAGCGTGTTCGTGGCCGCGGCCGCACCGGCGCGCGCTACTTCTTGGCGCCGTCTTTTACGCGCGGCGGGTCGAGCTCCACCCGATCGAGGATCCGCGTGCGCGCGAGCGCGAGGCGCGACGAGAGCACGCCCTCACTCGCGAGGCTCGCGACCGACGTCTCGAGGTGGAAGAAGAAGCAGGTGCGAATCATGCCGCCGAAGGCAAAAAGATGGCCCTTGAGCTGACCGCCCGGCTGCACCTCCAGCGCGACCCAGATGCGCGTGTCGTACGCCTCCGGCCCCACTGTGACGTGGCTCTCGAGCGTTCGCAGGTCGCCCGCCGGCACACGGCCCTTCTTGCGCGCGATCGCCTCGCACTGGTCGCGGCCCACGAGATCACCGGCCGGCTCGAGCAGCACGGTGAGCGCGGAGTGGGTCGCGGGGTGGGTCGCCGTCAGCTCGGGGCGGGTGTGATCGTCGACGTGCCACGCGCGCCCTTCGGGCAGGTGCACCGTCATGAACTGACGCTTCGAATGGAACACGCCCCACGCCGCGGGCGCGTCGACGTAAGGCGCCGCGACCTCGACCGGGGGCGTCGCGCCGGGACCCCCGCTCGGGGCGGCGACCTGGCCCTCGTGTCCGCACCCGAAGAGCGCGGATCCGAGGAAAAAAAGCGTGAACGGTGAGGCTTTCACGAGACCTGGGTGAGCCACTCGCGGTGGCTCTCGTCGCGGCCCTTCACGATCGCGAAGAAGCGCGACTGCAGCGCCTCCGTGACCGGGCCACGCGCGCCAGTGCCGATCGCGCGGTCGTCCACTTCGCGAACGGGGGTGATCTCGGCGGCGGTCCCGGTGAGGAACACTTCGTCCGCGAGCCAGAGCTGATCACGCGTGATACGCGTCTCGACGACCTTCACTCCCGCTTCGTGGAGCAGCGTAATCGCCGTCGCGCGGGTGATGCCCTCCAAGATCGAGCACGAGAGATCCGGCGTGTAGACGACACCCTTCTTCACGATGAAGAGGTTCTCGCCCGAGCCCTCGGAGACGTTGCCCTGCGTATCGAGGAGGATCGCCTCGTCGTAGCCGCCCATCTTGGCCTCGCGTTTGGCCAAGACGCTATTGGTGTATTGTCCACACATCTTGGCCTTGGCGAGCGACACGTTCACGTGGTGGCGCTGGAACGAGCTCACCTTGCAGCGGATGCCGGTCTTCAGCGCGTCGTCGCCGAGGTACGTGCCCCACTTCCAGGCCGCCACCGCGAGGCGAACGGGGTTATTCGGGGCGTAGATGCCCATCGCGCCGTCGCCGACGAAAACGAGGGGCCGCAAGTAGCCGTCGCGCATGCCATTTTCACGGATCGTCGCCACGCACGCGGCCTCGATCTGCTCGCGGGTGAAGGGCGGTGAGCAGAGCGCCATCTTCGACGAATCGAGGAGGCGCTCGACATGCTCGCGGAGGCGGAAGATCGCGGTCTCGCCCGAGGCGCGCTCGTACGCACGAATGCCCTCGAAGGCGCCGACCCCGTAGTGGAGCGTGTGGGTGAGAATATGGACGTTCGCCGCGTCCCAATCGACGAGCTGGCCGTCGAGCCAAATCTTCGCGACCTTGTCGACCATGAGCGAGACTTAACACCCCTCTCGGCGCTTCGGCGCGTGGACCGACCTCGTCCGACGAGGATTTTGTTCGCTGCGTGGTCGTCGTCGCGCGCCGTGGTTTCGCATGGCGTCTCCGCGGCCGCGCCACAGGTCGTGGCGGAGGGCGCGGTGGTGATTCAGGCGTTTCGACGGAGGAGCACGTAGACCGCGCCCTCGCCGCCGTCCTCGTCGACCGCGGTCGCGAAGGCGCCTACGTGCTCGCTCGCTTTGCCTTGCGAGAGCCACGCGCCGATCTCGCCACGGAGGAGACCGCGGCCCGAAGGGGAGTGCTCGCCCTTGCCGTGGATCACGAGCACGCAGCGCTCGCCGCGCTCGCGTTTGCTCTTCAAGAACTCGGTGAGCGCGTCGTGAGCCTCACCCGCGCCGAAGCCATGCAAGTCGAGGCGTCCGTCGATGGGGACCGCGCCGCGGCGGAGCGATCGCAGCGCCTGCGGCGCCAAGTCGACGCGACGACCCTCGACCCGCCGGCCGTCGTCGACGACCTCGAAGCGGGTGCCCCCGTCGACGAGGCGACGAAGGTGCTCGTGGACCTCCTCGGCCTCCGTTTTGGCGCGCGCGGTGAGCGCCTCGATGGTGGGCTTGGCGCGCGCGGCGAGGGGATCGGCGCCCTTGACGACACGCGAGGCCTTGTTCCCGTCGAGCGGCACGACGCCGCTCATGAGGCGGTGGAAGCTCTCGTCCTCCTCGCGCGCGTCGACCTTGATCGGCTTCGACTTTTGGGCCGCGCGGCCCGCGGCGTGAGGTGCGATCGACCCGGACGTGGGCTTGCCCTTGGCCGCTTTTTTCGCCGCTTCGTCCTCCTCGAGCTTCTTCTTGAGCCCGACGAGCGCGGTGGAAAATGGGCGATTTTTGCCGTCGTCCCGCTTCGGGGACTTCCCGGCGTCGTCCTGCTTCTTCTTGCTCATCTGTGTGACGTCCTCTTTACGCCGGGCCGTCTGCCGTGCGAGCCGCTGCGGCGGCGTCCTCGGCGTCGTTGCGCATGGAGCGAAGCATCGCGATCGCCGACTGGACTCCGGTGAGGACCCCGTCTTGGTAGTGCCAGTCCGGATCTTCGAGCTCGGGGAAGTCGTGCGGGTTTCGAATGTCCTCCGCGGTGAGGCCCGGCTTCAGGCGGCGCGCCAAATCGATCACTTTTTTGATTTGCAGCGTCTCGAGCTTTTCGAGCTCCGCGAGCGCGAGTTCGAGCGAGGTCATCGGCGATCGTCTCCTGTGGCGATTTTCATGATCGTAGGGCAATCCTCGGGCAAAACCTCGGTCTGGATGACGCCCTGCGGGTACACCGCGACCGTGGTGCCCGACTTGGGGCAAAGCCCGAGGCAGGCGGTCTTCGTGATCCAGACGCGCCGCGCGAGCCCGCCCCCGAGCACCACGTCTTTGAGGAGCGTGAACACTCGCTCCCCCGCGTCGCCGCAGCCAGGGCCGAGGGGCGAGCCTTCTCGGCGGTTGCCGCACACGAACACGTGGGCGCTTGGCGTGAGGCCCAGCCGCATCCCCCGCTCTTACCACACGCCGTTGGTCAAACCGAGCCGCACCCCCTCCCACACCGGACATGGATCTCACCGGTGGATCCTCGACGGCTCCGAGGCCCGTCCCGCCGCTCCGCTACCGCAGAAAGATAGGGGTCGTGGCTGGCCCGCACCTTGCTAATCGAGACTCGATGGCCGTCGTGCGACTCCCCACTGCAGCGCTCGCCCTTCAGGGGCGCCGAGTCGAGCTCGGGGAGCTCGTGGGGCGCGGCTCACGAACCGTGGCGCACCAAGGCCTCTTGGTCTCCGAGGGCGGCACGCGCCTCCGGGTCCTCGTAAAGCTCTACGACGCCACCCCCTCGGACGACGCGGACTCGTTCGTGAAGAACCTCGCGAACGCCGTCGCCCGCGCCGCCCTCGTGCAGCACCCCAACGTCACGCAGGTCTTCGAGCACGGCGTCGATCAGGGCCGCGCGTACCTGGTCACGGAGCACGTGCCCGGCGTCTCCTTGGCCGACCTCATGAGCACCCTCGAGACGGAGGGGCAACGCCTCACGTTCGACGTCGCGCTCTTCGTGGGCTGCGAGGTAGCCGATGCGCTCGCGGGGGCCTACGTCGCGCGCGATCACGAGGGCTTCCCCGCGCGCGTCATCCACGGGGATTTGTCGGCGCGGCAGGTCATGCTCGGGTTCGCCGGCTCCGTGAAGGTGACCGATTTCGAGCTCGGCCGCGTGTCGAGCGCGCAGTCCGGTGTTCGCAGCCTTCGTACGGTCGCGTCGCGCCTCGAAATGCTCGCGCCAGAGCTCGTCCGTGGCGAGGTCGCGGGCCCCCGCACAGACGTGTTCGCCCTCGGAATGCTCCTCCGCTCCATGTTCGTAGGTCCCCGGTTTCCAACGGGAATCCCGCACTCGCAGGCTCTCGCGATGGTGCGCAAAGGCGAAGCGCACCTCCCGGTCTTCCACGGCCGCGTCCCGCAGGAGCTCTCGGAGCTCATCATGACGGCCACGTCGGTCGCCCCCGAAGAGCGTTTCCCGAACGCCCGCGCGCTCGCCTACGAGCTCCGTCGCATCGCGTTCGCGCATGGCGTCGGTGACGCCCGTCCGTTCTTGGCGCGTGCCCTCGAGCGCGCGTTCCCCGGCGAATCCCCCTACGACGCGGATCCGGACGAAGAAGACGGCCTCGAGACCTGGCCCGACGACACCGACGACCACAACGGTGCGCGCAACGCCGCCGACTCGGGCGCCAACGAGAGCTCGGGAGGGCGCCCCTACGACAGCGAATTTCCGCCCGCCCGCCGCCCGCCGCCGGCGCCACCGAGCGCGGAGTATGGTCTTCGCCTCGCGCCGGCCTACGCACGCGCTGGAGCCGGAGAAGCTCACGACAGCGACCCGCACGCGTTCGACCGCAGCGATGCGGAAGACGACGACGATGACGACGTGTCGGAAATCTCCGCCGATCTCGCCCGCACACGAGCGCTCCCGGCGCTCCGTGGCCCGCGCGCCCCGGCCGCCCCGCGCCTCGTGGCGAGCCACGTAAACAGCGACGAAGACGACTTCGACCCCGAAGCCACGGTCAACCTCCGCGACTGATCGCGGGCACACGTTCGGCCCGAGCGCGTGCGTTTCGGCTCGTCGACCCTCGCGAGCCGGCGGCGCACTCGCGGGCGCGAAGAGCAGACGGCCTCGGGGCGTGTGCCTCGAAGCCGTCGTTCGTACCGCGATCGTGCGGTTCGCCTTCGCTCAGGTCGCGGCTTTCGGGGGCCGTTTCATGGAGGCGTGAGCGAGCTCCAGGTAGCGCGCGCGCTCTTCTTCCGGGAACGCCTCCTCGATGATCTCGAAGATCGAGTAGTCGAATGGCAATCCCGGCGCCGCCTTCACCTTCACGACCCGTTCGCGAATGCCCTTCTCCGCGAGGTCGAGCGCGCGGTGGTGGCACACGGGGTTATTGCCCACTTTGCCGAACAGCACGTGCGTCGTCCAGTTGCAGCCGCTCTTGCAGTCCTCCGCGTAGTAACAAGTTCGGCAGTAACCCGAGAGATCTTCCACCTTCATGTCGCGGGTGAAACGGAGCTCTTTGGTGCCCTCCCAAATGTCGAGGAGCTTGTGGTCGCGCACGTTGCCGCCCACGTAATCTTGAGTCGGGAGGGACGGACATCCTTTGATGTCGCCATTGGCCTCGATCCCCATGCTCAGGCGACCCGCGCCGCACGATCCGCGGTGGCTTCCGGGGAACGTGCGACGGAGCTCGGCCTCGTGCGGGCCGTAATAGCCAATGTTGTTCCCCGTCCAAAAGCGAACCTTCTTCTCGTCGGCTTTGCGCTTCATGCGGACGAGCATGGGGAAGAGCTCGAGCAGCTCGTAGGGCTGGAGGAGCATGTCCGGCTCGTCGCCGCCGCGGCCCATCGCGGTGGTGAGCTGCATTTGCCACGAGTGCATTCCGCGCTCGACGAGGAAGTCGAAGAGCCCCTCGAGCTCCGGCATGCTGTGGCGATTGATCTGCGTGTTGCACGAGAAGGGGATCCCGACCGCCTTCAGGTTGTCCATCGCCTGCATCGCGGAGTCGAAGCTGCCCTGCGCGGCGCGGAGCGCGTCGTGCGTCTCGCGGAAGCCGTCGATCGAGACCGAAACGGAGAGGAGCCCGGCTTCTTTGCCGGCCTTCGCGCGCTCGAGGGTGAGGCCGCGGCCGCCGGTGGTCATGCTGCACGACATGCCGTGGGAGCGAATGTGCTTGATGAGCACCGTCCAGTCTTCGCGCAGGTAGGCCTCGCCGCCGATGACGGTGACCTCCTTCACGCCCATCGCCGCCATCTGATCGATGAGATCGAGCGCCTCGGCGGTGGTGAGCTCGTCCGGGCGCGCTTTGCCGGCGCGGGAGCCGCAGTGGCGGCACGCGAGGTCGCACGCGAGGGTGATCTCCCAGACCACGTAAATGGGGCGCCAGCGTTTGTCGATGTCACGCGCCTGATCGAAAATCGGGAGCTTGCGCGCGGCGGGAGGAGCTTTCGGAGCGAGGGGAAGCGAGCGTGGGCGAGGACCGATGGTGCTCATAGGGACGTTTCCTCGGAGGCGTGAGCAGAAGAAAGAGCGCCGACGCGATCGTCGACAGGGTTCAGCGTAGCGAATCGCGCCCCCGGGGCTCGCCTTTTCCGCCCTCGCGCGGCTCCGCTCGATGGCGCCCGTTCTCGGCACGAGGAGCTCGCGCTGCGTGCGGGTAATGCCAAGTAACTAAAGGGTATTTCCTCGTGTCGTGTCTCGGGCGGGCGGCCCTGTCACGAGCGGGCTCGAGCGCGGTTGGCGCGGCCGCCTTCGCTCTGCTAGCAAGCTCGCGTGCCGATCTCGGAAAAGCGTGGTGTGCCTCGCCCCGCGGGCGTGCTCGCGTTCGCGCTCGTGCTCGCGTCGGCCACGGTGCTCGTACCCGATGCAGCAGACGGTGGCGCGGGTCCGTGCCCGGGCGGCATGGCGCTCGTGGCGGCCGCGGGCGCGACGCCGTTTTGCATCGACCGATGGGAGGCTCAGCTCGTCTCGATCGCGGGCGGCCGCGAGTCCGTGCACTCGCCCTACGAACAAGTGAAGGCCGGCGAGAAGCTCATGGCGGTGTCGCGTCCGGGCGTGGTGCCGCAAGCGCACGTCTCGCGCAACGACGCGGAGGCCGCGTGCCAGGTCGCCAAGAAGCGCCTCTGCGCGGAGGACGAGTGGGTCCGCGCCTGCCAGGGCCGCGTCCCGACCACGTTCCCGTATGGCAACGATCGCCACGACGGCTACTGCAACGACCAGGGTCGCGCGCCGCTCGGTGTGGTGTTCCCGAACGATCCGAACGTGTTCGGCTCCGCGCAAAAGATGAACGATCCGCGCCTCAACCAGGTGCCAGGCTCGCTCGCGAAGACCGGCTCGCACTCGCACTGCAAGAACGGCTACGGCCTCTACGACATGGTCGGCAACGTGCACGAGTGGGTCGCCGATCCGGCCGGCACGTTCCGCGGCGGTTACTACCTCGACACGAAGAAGAACGGGGACGGCTGCAAGTACCGCACGGACGCACACGACGCGGTCTACCGCGACTACTCGACCGGGTTTCGCTGCTGCAAGAACGCGCGCTGACGCTCGGGGCGCGCGTCGCGCTGAAGGCTTCGTGGGCTCGTCGGACTCGAAGGGGCGCGCTTCGTCTAGTGCCCGCCACGTGGCCTAATCTGTCGGAAGGACACGTTATTTCTGACTTGGTTGCGCTCCGCGCGCCGGGCGGCTCGGCTTTTGGTCGAAGAACGTGCGCGCCCGAACTACCCTCCCGCCCACATGACGAACGAGAGCCCGCGCGGCCCACGCTTGCGCATCGTCGCGGTCAACGACGTGTACCTCCTCGACGGCTTCCCGAGCCTCGCGGGCCTCATCGCGCACGCGCGCACGCACGATCCGGCGGACGCGCTCCTCGTCACGCTCGCGGGAGACTTCGTCGCGCCGAGCTTGCTCTCGAGCCTCGACGCCGGCGCGGCGATGGTCGACTGCATCAACGCGGTCGGCTTCACCCACGTGTGCTTCGGCAACCACGAGGACGACATCGAGCCGCACGAGCTCCGCGATCGTGTGCGCGAGCTCGAGCCCAAGTGCCTCGGGACCAACATCCGCGGCTTCGATCCCGAGCTGCCCCTCCACGACATCGTCGAGGTGAGCACCCCGGCGGGCGACGCGGTCAAGGTCGGCATCGTGGGGATCGTGATGCACGATCGCAGCGTGTACCGTCGCGATCCCTTTGGGGGCGTCACGCTGCTCCCCGCCAACGACGCCGCGCTCGCCGAACGCGCGAAGCTCCGTGGCCTCGGCTGCGCGCACGTGATCGCGCTCACCCACCAGCCGATCGGCGAAGATCGCGCGCTCGCGGCGGCGCTCCCGGAGGGGGAGGCGTTCCCCGTGTTGCTCGCCGGTCACGAGCATCAAGTGTTCGTCGAGACGATCGGCGGCACCACGATCGTGAAGGCGAGCGCCGACGCGGTCCGCGCCGCGATCGTCGATCTCGAGTGGAGCACGCCCGAGGCGCTTGCCCCGAAGGTCACCGTCGTCCTTCACGACGTGCACAAGTATCCGGAAGATCCCGCGATTCGAACGCGGGTCGACCACCACAACAAGGCGGTGACGGAGCTCTCGGAGGCCACGCTGCTGGTGCTGCCGGAGGGCGCGGAGCTCTCTTCGGTGGGCACCCGCATCCGCCAGACAACGATGGGCACCCTCCTCGCGACCCGTGTGCGCGCTGCGCTCGGCGCCGACGCGTGTGTGTTCAACGGCGGCGGCATCCGCGCCGCGAAGCGCTACGAGACCTGCTTCTCCTACGGTGATCTCCAGGCCGAGGTCCCGTTCGAGAACGAGATCGTGGTCGTCGAGCTCCCGGGCGGCGTGCTCTCGGAGGCCGTTCGTGTCTCGCGCGCGAAGGTGCCGGTCGAGTCGGGAGGCTTCCTCCAAGTCTGCGACAACCTCTGCGTGGGCGACGACGGCCGGATCGTCGAGGCACTCGGTGCTCCTCTCGACGAAACGAAGAGCTACCGGGTCGCGCTCGTACGAAACCTCTTTTTGGGCATGGACCACAACGCGCCGCTCGTCGCGTTCGCCCGCGATTTTCCAGAGCGGATCCCGCCGTCCGGCTGCGGCCGCGACGTGAAGCTCGTCCTCCTGGAGAGCTTCGCGAAGAACCTGTGGGGCAAGCTCGGCGGGTTCGCCGCCGTCGACCGCGACCACGATGGCCGCGTGAGCCACGCCGAGCTCGAGACCGCGATCACCGAGTACACGAAGCGCCCGCCCTCGAACGTGGCGGCCGGGATCGTGCTTCGTGCCCTCGACGCGAACCACGACGAGGTCGTGTCCCCAGAAGAGGCCTCGAGCGCCGACGAAAAAGAGCGCCCGAAGCCTCGCTGAGCTCCTCGCACGTAACACGTGCAGGATACACCTTTAGGGACGAGGCTGGCGGAGCTCTAGCGGCACTCGATGCGTTTTTCGGCCACGTTCGTGACCTTGCAGCCCGATTTTTTGCACGGGCGCGAGAGGGCAAAGTGGCCATTTTGGCAGACGAGCTCGGACTCGCCGTCCTCGGCGCAGACCACGAGCCCGGAGAGGGTGCACACGTCGCCGGCGGTCGCGAGGGTGTCGTCGCAGGCGGGGTTCTTTCCGCCGTGGCAGCCCTGTTTGCCGTGGCAGGCCTTCGCGCTCTCGAGCACGCCGCTCTTGCACTTGAGGAGCGATTTTTCGTCCTCTCCGCAGTAGGTGTCGGAGTCGGTCGGGCAGGGGAGCCCGCGCTTGGCGACGAACGTGGAGCAGTCGGCGCGCCGGCCGTCGACGCGGCAGTCGCCCTTCGGGCACTCGAGCGACGGGGTGAGCTTTCCGCCGCGGCATACGAGGACCGCTTTTCCGTCCTCGGTGCAGAACCCGCGGTCCTTCGGATCTTCGGCGAGCGCGCAGGTGTCGCCCTTCTCGGCGAACGCGCGATCGCAGGTGGTGACCGCGCCGGCCGACTTGCAGCCCGCTTTTCCGCGGCACGGGACCTCGACGAAGGTGTCGCCCCCGCCGCAAAAAAGAGCGGTCGTGGCCGACACGCACTCGACCCGACCGGGGGAGCACTTGTCGCCAGGGTGGAACGCGGAGCCCGTCTTTTTGCAGGCGACGAGCCCGGCGACCACGAGCGCGACGGTGACGAGCCGACGCGCGCGCGACGTCATATCGAGTCTCGGCAGGTGAAGAAGAGGCGCATCACCCGGACCATGAGCTCCGGATCGTCGGCCCCGCCGAGCTCGCGCGCGGAGTGCATGCTGAGCATCGGGTTCCCTACGTCCACCGTGCGAATGCCGAGCAGGCTCGACGTGATGGGGCCGATCGTGGTGCCGCAGGGGAGATCGGTGCGGTGTGCATATTCTTGGACCGGCACGTCGACCTCGCGCGCGAGCTCGCGGAAGAGGGCGGCGGTGGGGCCGCTCGTCGCGTAACGCTGCTGCGCGTTCGTCTTGATGACCGGGCCGCCGTTGAGCACCGGCTTGTGGCGCGCCTCGTGGCGCGACTCGTAGTTCGGGTGCACCGCGTGCGCCATGTCGGCCGAGATGCAGAGCGAGCCGGCGAGGGCCCTGAAGTGCGCGTCGCGCGAGGCGCCGGTCGAGAGCGAGATCCGCTCGAGGATTCGCGGCAAAAACGAAGACTGCGCGCCCGTCAGGCTCTCGCTCCCGACCTCTTCGTGATCGAACAGCGCGAGCACCGGGACCACGTCGCCGTGCTCGGCCTCCGGGAGCGCGCGGAGCAGCGCGTGGGTGCCGGCGTGGCTCATCGCGAGGTTGTCGAGGCGCCCGGAGAAGAACATCTCCCCGCTCCGGCCGCCGCGGACCGGCTTCGCGAGGCAATAGAGCATCAGATCGTGGGCGACCACGTCGGCGCGGGAGACGCCCGCTTCTTTCGCGGTGAACGTGAGCACGTCGTCGCCGTGGCCGAGCCCGAAGATAGGAGCGAGGTGCTCTTGGCGGTTCAGCTTGAGGCCGTCGTTGACGTCGCGATCGAGGTGAATCGCGAGCTGCGCGACGCGGCACACGGGGCGGTCGATCCGCACGAGGTGCGAGCGCACACCCTCGTCCTCGCGCACGAGGAGCCGTCCGGCGATCCCCAGATCACGATCGAGCCACGAGTTGAGCAGCGCGCCGCCGTACACCTCGACGCCGAGCTGGGCGTACCCCTCTTTGACGTAGTCCGGCTTCGGCTTGAGGCGGAGGTTCGGGCTGTCGGTGTGCGCCCCGACGATACGGAAGCCCGCGACCTTGCGCCCGTGCGGCAGCACGAACGCGACGAGCGTGGTCTCCCCCGCGGTCACGAAGTAACGACCAGGGGCGAGGCCCTCCCACGGCTCCTTCTCGGAGAGCTCGCGAAAGCCCCCCGCCGCGAGACGCGCACGCGCCTCCACCACGGCGTGAAAGGGCGTCGGCGAGGCGCCGAGGAACGCGAGGAGATCGTCGAGGGTGGCGTCGTCTTTTTGGGCTGTCACGAGACGAGAGGGAAACGCCCCCGAGGGCCTTCCGTCAAGCGCCGATCGCCCACGCGGAACCGGGCTTACCGGGAGTCGTGGCCGAGATCGCTGTCGTCCTTCGGCTCGACCCACACGACGTCGCTGAAGAACCAGCCGAAGCCGGGAGCCTGGCGAGAGCGCTCGATCGAGTCGTGGTGGTGCTCGGCGTGACGGGCGTCGACGGCGGGCGAATCGTCCTGCGAAGTGCCGTAACTCATGCAAGAGTTACTAGCTCGCCTCGGACACGCGCGCAAGTCTCCGCCGTCGAAAGCGGGGTGGGGGTGGGCGTGCGTGGGTGCGTGGTCGCTGGCCGCGGGCGCGTGCGTGCGCGCGTCGTTCGCGGGGGGTCAGACGTCGTCGCGGAGATGGCGTGCGCTTCGGGGGCCGGGATCGAACCACACGCGCTCGGCGGGCACCGCGACGAGCTTGGACCGGCGCGCGTGCACGTCGCGCGGGGGCGCTTCGCCCGCTTCGAGCACGAGCGCCGTCAGCTCGCCACCGTAGACGCACCCCGTGTCGAGGCCGGTCGCGAAGGGGTGGAGCTGGAGCTTCTCGATCGCGTTGTGGCCGAAGACGTAGCTCGTCGGTCCTGTGTGGACGGCGCCCCAGAGGGCCTTCTTTCCGTCCTTCTTCACGGTCCGAATGTTGAGCAGCGTCTCCGGTGACTGCGCGTCGAGCGCGAGCGACGGATCGATGCCCGCGTGCACGACCGTGAGATCGTGGTCCGCCATCGTGTACGAGAGCGGCATCGCGAGCATGAACGCGGCGTCCTCGGGGGAGAGGGCGCGCGCGAGCTCGGCGTGGGGCTTCAGCGCGTCGCTCGCTTTGGCGTCCCCGCCGATGAAGGACGTGTCGCCTTTGCCGAGCGCGCGGAGGACCCGCTCCTCGTGGTTGCCGCGGACCACGATCGCGCCGAGCCTTCGCGCGAGGGCGAGCACGCCGAGCGAATCGGGCCCCCGCGCCACGAGGTCGCCGACGAACACCAGACGATCGGTCACGTCGAAGCGCGCACGATCGAGGAGGTTCTCGAGCTCGCGGAGGCAGCCGTGCACGTCGCCGACGACGATGGTCCGCGGCGCCGGCACGCTCGCGCGTTCAGCCATTCGGCTCCATGACCTTCATCGAGCCGTCGTCGAGCAGCTTGGCCCGCTTGGGGATGACGACGAGGCCGGTCTCGGTGACGAAGAAGCGGCGGCGGTCGGCCTCCGGATCGTAGCCAATCTCCATTCCGCTCGGGATTTCGACGTCTTTGTCGATGATGCAGCGACGGATTTTGGCGTGGCGGCCGATGCGCACCTTCTCGAAGAGCACGCTCTCTTCGACCTCGCTGAACGAGTTGATGCGGCACCCTACGCTGAGCACGCTCCGGTGGATGCGCCCGCCGGAGATGATGCAGCCGTGCGAGACGAGGGAGTCGGTCGCGATGCCGACGCGGGCCTGCGCCGCGTCGCGGAAGACGAACTTCGCCGGAGGATCGTGGGTCACCCCGGTGCGGATAGGCCAACGTGTATTGTACAAGTTGAACGCGGGATGGATGCTGATGAGATCCATCTGCGCTTCCCAGTAGGCCTCGAGGGTGCCGATGTCGCGCCAGTACCCGGGCACGGAGGGGTCCTCGCCGGGGACCACGTTCGTCATGAAGTCGTAGACGTAAACGCCGAGCCCCTCCTTCACCATCGCGGGGAGGATGTCGTGCCCGAAGTCGTGCTTCGAGTCGTCGATCCCCGTGTCGGTGTAGAGTGCATCCATCAGCGCTTCGGTGCGGAACACGTAGTTGCCCATCGAAGCGAGGCAGAACCCCGGGCGATTCGGCATCTCCGGCGGATCTTGCACCTTCTCGTGGAAGCCGATGATTTTCCCCTCCGCGTTCACCTCGATGACGCCGAACGAGCGCGCCTCGTGCTTCGGGACCGGGATCGCGGCGACGGTCGCGTCCGCGTTGCGGCTCATGTGGGCGCTCACCATTTGCCCGACGTCCATCTTGTAGACGTGGTCACCGCCGAAGATGCACACGTGCTCGGGCTGCTCGTCGGTGATGACGTGTTGGCACTGGTACACCGCGTCGGCGGAGCCGCGGAACCAGGATTTTCCGGTGCGCTGCTGGGCCGGGATCGCTTCGATGAACTGATCGAGGATCGGCGAGAGGCGCCACACGCGGGCGATGTGCTCCTCGAGGGACGCGCTCTTGTACTGCGTCAGGATCTTGATGCGGGTGAGCCCCGAGTTGACGAAGTTCGAGAGCACGATGTCGATGATGCGGTAGCGGCCGCCGAACGGCACCGCCGGCTTTGCGCGATCGAAGGTGAGGGGGTGCAGCCTTTTGCCCTCTCCTCCCGCGAGGATCATCACCAACACTTGGTTCGGCTCCATTCGTCCGGCGCTCATCGTGTGTTCGACCCTTCTTCGCCCGAAGATACCCGCATCCCCTTTCGGTGGACGAAATACCTGCTTTCGTTCGCGATTTCGCGCGCGTCCGGCAGCGCTTTTTTGCCACACCGGTGTTCACGTCCCGCGCCCATCGACCGAAAATGCGGCTCGCCGGCAGGGAACGGCGACCGCGGCGCCGGTCCGAGTCGGCATCGACATCGGCGGCGCGTCTCCCCTCGAGTGCGCGCGCTTCGATGGCTCGAGAGAGGAGCAGCTCGTCGCCTCCGCCTCGAAGCCGTCGACCTCCCGAAAGCTCCCTCGCAGTTCTTCATGCCATCTCGGATGCGGTGCACTAGCCTCCCGCCTCGTGGCGAACGACGACTCTCCTCCGTCACCTTCTCCGCCTCACGAGGGGCTCGCGTTCGTCCCCCACGCCGCGACGCCCGCGCGCGTGCTCGAGATCGCCGCGAAAAAAGCCGCTCTCGGAAAGCGCGGCGCGATGGCGACGGTGCTCGATCGGAAAGGCTCCGCGCCTTCGACCCCGGGACAAAAGCTCTACGTGTGCGAGGACGGGACGTCGGTCGGCACCGTCGGCGGGGGCGCGGTGGAGCGGGAGGTGCTCGCTGCCCTCGCGCCGTTCCTCGCCGACACCCCGCCCAAACACGAGGTCCGGGAGATGCTCCTCGGCGCCGAGCTCGGCATGTGCTGCGGGGGGCGCGTCTCGCTCCTCCTCGAGCCGCTCGTCTCGCTGTTGCCGTGCCTCGTCGTCGGAGGTGGCCACGTCGCGACCGCGACCGCGCCGCTGCTCGCGAAGCTAGGCCTCGCCGTCACCGTGGTGGACCCGCGCGAGGCCTGGGCCGAAGAGGGCAGGCTCACGGGCGTACGCTCCCTCGTGGGGGCCTTCGACGAGCTCGGCGACGAGGTCCCGAGCCGCGGTATTTTCCTGGTCATGACCCACGATCACCAAGAAGATCAGCGCGCGATCGAGTGGGCGCTCAAGAAGGCGTTCGTGTTCGTGGGCGGGGTGGGAAGCCGCGCGAAGGCCGAGCGCACGCGAAAGCGACTCCTCCATAAAGGGTTCTCCGAGGCCGACGCCGCGCGGGTCCGCATGCCGGTCGGGGTCGCGATCGGGGCGCGCCTCCCGGACGAAATCGCGGTGTCGATCGCGGCCGAGCTCGTCGCCTTCCTGCGCGGCGTGCCTCGCCCTTGACTGGTCTGCTTGATTGGCCAGGAACGACGGCATTTGCTGGACCAGGGAAACCGTCAAATCAACGCGACCTTCCCCTCGTGGAGGCTCGTGGTCGACCCGAGCACATCACGCGCCCGGATCCGAAAGCCCGCGAATCCGTTTCGAACGCGCGCCGATCCGGGGCCGAGCGTGACCTCCACGTCGCGCGACCGCAGGGAAAAAGGCTTGGCGATCGCGAGACCGAGCAGCGTCGTCGCGAAGGGAAACGTCCCGATGAGCGCGGTGGGGGCGATCGCGCCGGGCAGGAGGAGGACCACGAAGCCAACCGCAGCCAAGACCGCGGGCACCTTCTTCGGGCCTTCGTGGTCGAGCAGCCGAACCCGCATCTTACGAGCGTATCCGAACGCGCGACGCCGCGTCTCGCGCCTAGCCGACTAGACGATCGTGGTCACTCGCCGCAGGCGTCGGGGTGGAACCCGCGATCGACGTCCGGCTCCTCGAGGGAGCGAACGGTGGTGCTCTTGGGGATCCCGGATTTGCCGGTGTCCATGTGCCAGTGGTTGCGGTGATCCGAGTTGTAGTTCGGGGTCAGAACGGTGGAAAAGATCTTCTTTTCTGCGGTCTCGCAGACGATATCGTAGAGGGTCTTGCTGATCCCGGTTTGGCTCGCTCGCGCCGCGCCGCAGGTGCCTCCGGTGGTGATCTTGAAGTCGCTGTCCTTGTTGATGTCGAACATGCGGCCGTCGTCGAACGTGACGTAGCGCACGTCTACCGCGCGCCCGAACGAGTGGTTCGAGTAGCCGTTCGCCGAACAATCGGGCTCCGGATCGGTCGCCCCGCGGCAGAAGTTGGTCGCGCTGTAGGAGCAGCAGCAGCGGTAACAGTACGAGCCCAGGGTGCCCACCTTGTGGATGCCCTTCGACTTGAGCACCTCGGCGAACGCGAAGAGCGTGCGCACGAACTCGCACGCCATCGGCTGGGCGGTGGGCTTGTCGCTCGTCTCGTTCGTGAAGGTGACGCCGTTGATCGGCGCGGCGACCGTGATCGCGTCGACGATCCCGCGCGCGGTGGTCTTCACGTAGGGCACGTTGCGGGCCGTCAAATCTTCGAGGCACGGGAGCGCGGGGGCGGCGTCGACCTCGACGGGCGGGGGCTCGGCGTCGGCCTCGGTGGTGGCGGTGGGGATCACCGCCGCGTCGCCGGTGGGGGTGTTCTTCGGCTCTTCGACCACGATCACCTCGGTGCACGCGGCGCCCGCGGAAATCGCGAGCGCGCTGACGAGGAAAGCAACGAGGGGACGAGCGTGCGCCTGGGCCATGATTCGCTCGGTATACACCGAGAGCGGCGCGTGCGCCGGTTTCGAAAGGGGTCTCTTTTCGGGCTCCTCGCCTCGCCTCGAGCCGCCTCACGATCGCCGCAGAGCGTCGAGACGTTTCGCAAAACCGGGTGACGCCCGATTTGCCCAGATTGCAGGTAGATTGGGCCGTCATGTCCCATCACGGCACTTTCTCGTTCACCCTGAACGGTCGCACGGTCCACGTCTCTGGCGAAGGGACCCACACGACGCTCCTCCAGCACGTGCGCGCGAACGGGAAAACCGGCACAAAAGAGGGCTGCGCGGAGGGCGACTGCGGCGCGTGCACCGTCGCGATGGTCGAGCGTGATCACGCAGGGAAGACCACGTACCGCGCCATCAACGCGTGCATCACGCTGCTCCCGATGGTCGCCGGCCGCGAGATCGTCACCGTGGAGGGCATGGGCACTCCGGAGGCGATGCACCCGGTCCAAGAGGCGATGGTCGCCTGTTTCGGCTCGCAGTGCGGCTACTGCACGCCCGGCTTCGTGGGGTCCATGTTCGAGGCCTACTACCGCGACGACATCGAGGAGAACGGGCAGCTCATCGATCAGCTCAACGGCAACCTGTGCCGCTGCACGGGCTACCGCCCGATTCGCGACGCGATGGTCGCCGCGCGCGAGCAGAAGGCGCGCGCCCCCTGGGAAGATCTCTTCCAGATTCGCCTCAAGAAGGACCCCGGCACCCTCGCCAAGGTCGACTACACCGCGCGCGGAGAGCGCTTCTTGCGCCCCGATAACCTTCCGGATCTCCTAAAGATTCGGGCAGAGCACCCCGAGGCGGAGCTGGTGGCAGGCGCGACCGAGATCGGCGTGTACGTGAACAAGCTCGGGAAGAAGTACCCGCTCCTCGTGTCGACCGAGGGGGTCGCCGAGCTCACCCGCGTGGAGGTACGCGACGACGCGTTCGTGGTGCACGGCGCGGCGACGTTGACCGCGCTCGAAGAGGCGATCGGCGCGGAGCTCCCCGAGCTCAAAAAGATGCTGCTCGTGTTCGCGTCGCGGCAGGTTCGTAACCGCGCCACGCTCGCGGGCAACCTCGTGACCGCATCGCCGATCGGCGACATGGCCCCGGTGCTGTTGTCGCTCGACGCGACGATCACCCTCGCGAGCGCGAGCGCGACGCGCACCATGCCGCTCGCCGCGTTTTTCACGGGTTACCGCAAGACCGCGATGGCCAAAGACGAGATCGTCAAGTGCATCACCGTGCCGCGGAAGGCCAAGGTCGGCGTGCGCCGTCTCGCGGCGTCGTACAAGGTCTCCAAGCGGCGCGAGATGGACATCAGCATCGTCGCGGCGAGCTTCGTGATCGATCTCGACGAGGCGAGCACGGTCGTCGCCGCCAAGCTCGCCTACGGCGGAGTCGCGGCCACCCCCGCCCTCGCGGTGAAGGCGGAGGCCGCGCTCGTGGGCAAGCCTTGGAACGACGACACCGTGCGCGCGGTCGCGGCAGGCCTTCGCACCGAGTTCACGCCGCTGGACGACGTGCGCTCCGGGAAAGACTTCCGCTCCGAGCTCGTCGCGAGCCTCTTCGAGAAGTTTTTCTACGGCGAGACGAGCGAAGCGCAAGACGGAGATCTCGGGTTCTTTCGAGGAGTTGCGTTGCCCTCGAAGTCACCCAGCTTCGACCTGTCGCACGAGAGCGCGAAGGGCCACGTCACCGGCACGTGCCTCTACGTCGACGACGAGGCGCAGGCGAAGAAGATGCTCGAGATCTGGCCCGTGTCCTCGCCGCACGCGCACGCGAAGGTCGTCTCGATCGACGAGACCGAGGCCCTCGCGATGCCCGGCGTCGTCACGGTCCTCACCGCGAAGGACATCCCCGGCGTCAACGACGTGGGCGCCGTTCGCCCCGACGAGCCGCTCTTCGCGCACGACACCGCGCGCTTCGTGGGGCACATGGTCGCCGTCGTCGTCGCGGAGACACGCGAGCAAGCGAAGGTCGCCGCCACGAAGGTGAAGGTGGTCTACGAGCCGCTCCCGCCGGTGCTCGGCATTCGGCAAGCGATCGCGGAGCAGAGCTTCCACAACGTGCCCCACGTCATCAAACGAGGCGACTGCGAGACCGCCCTCACGGAGGCGCCGCATCGACTCGCCGGTGATCTCGACATCGGCGGACAGGAGCATTTTTACCTGGAAGCGCACGCGGCCTACGCCGAGTGGGGCGACGACGGCGACGTGGTCGTCACGTCCTCCACCCAGCACCCGAGCGAGGTGCAGGCGGTCGTGTCGCACGTGATGCACGTCGCGCGGAACCGTGTCGTCGTTCGCGCGCCGCGCATGGGCGGCGGGTTCGGGGGCAAGGAGACGCAGGGCAACGGCTTCGCGGCGATCGTCGCGCTCGCGGCGTTCGTCACGAAGCGCCCGGTCCGCGTTCAGCTCGATCGCGACGTCGACATGATCCTGACCGGCAAGCGCCACCCGTTCTACGCCACGTTCGACGTGGGCTTCGACGGCGAAGGGCGCGTGCTCGCGGCGAAGATCGATCTCGTGTCCGACGGCGGTTGGGCGCTCGACCTCTCCGAGTCGATCTGCGACCGCGCTGTGTTCCACTTGGACAACGCCTACTACCTGCCGAACGTCGCGTTCTCCGGGCGCGTCGCGAAGACGAACGTGGTCTCCCACACCGCGTTTCGTGGCTTCGGCGGGCCGCAAGGCATGGTCGTCATCGAGGACGTGCTCGACCGCATCGCGCGCACCCTCGGCCTCGCGCCGGAGCTCGTTCGCGAGCGAAACCTCTACCGCGGCGAGGGCGAGACGAACTCGACCCACTACGGCCAGCACCTCGACGACAACCGCATCGGGCGCATTTTTCCCGAGCTCACACGCAGCGCGGAGCTCGCCCACCGTCGCAAAGAGATCGAGAAGTTCAACGAGAAGAGCGGCCGCATCAAGCGCGGGATCGCGATAACTCCAGTGAAGTTCGGCATCTCGTTCACGGCGACGTTCTTGAACCAGGCCGGCGCGCTCGTGCTCGCGTACCGCGACGGCACGGTGCAGGTGAACCACGGCGGCACCGAGATGGGGCAGGGCCTCTACACGAAGATCCGCGGGGTCGTGATGCGCGAGCTCGGCGTCTCTGCCGAAGCGGTGCGCGTCATGAAGACCCGCACCGACAAAATCCCCAACACGAGCGCCACCGCCGCCTCGAGCGGCGCGGACCTCAACGGCGCCGCCGCGAAGAACGCGTGCGATCTTTTGCGGGAGCGCCTCGAGCCCGTCGCGGCCTACTTGATCGAGAAAAAAGCGGGTCGCACGATCGCTCCCGCGGCGATGGTCTTCGAGGGCGGCAAGGTCTACTCCGAAGATTCGAAGGAGCACGCCGTCACCTTCGCGGAGGTGTGCGAGCGCGCGTACTTCACGCAGGTGAACCTCTCCGCGCAAGGGTTTTACCGCACTCCCGGCATCGGCTACGACCGCGCGAAGGGGAAGGGAAAGCCCTTTTATTACTTCGCCTACGGCGCCGCGGTCGCGGAGGTCGAGGTCGACGGTTACTCGGGGATGAAGCTGCTCCGTCGGGTCGACATCCTCCACGACGTCGGCGACTCGCTCAACCCGAGCATCGATCGTGGGCAGGTCGAGGGCGCGTTCGTGCAGGGCATGGGCTGGCTCACCGGCGAGGAGCTCAAGTGGAACGCCTCCGGGAAGCTGCTCTCCCACTCCGCGAGCACGTACCAAATCCCGTCGATCGGCGACGCGCCGCCAGTGTTCAACGTGGAGCTCCTCCCCGACGCCGCGCAGAAGGGCACGATCCACGGGAGCAAGGCTGTGGGCGAGCCGCCGCTGATGCTGGCGATCGCGGTGCGTGAGGCGATCCGCGACGCCGTCGCCGCGTTTGGGCCGAGCGTGCGCGAGCCGGTGCTGTTGCCTTCTCCGGCGACCCACGAGGCCATCTTTCATGCGGTTCGGCGCCGCACCCACGGCCTCGCCTCGTCGGAGCGCGGAAGCGAACGCGAACGCGGAAGCGAACGCGAACGCGCGGCGGAGTGATGCGCGCCGCCCTCTCGGCGTCGCCACGGCTGCCTTTCGCGTCGATCGCAGACGAGATCGGCGCGCGCGAAACCGACCGGAAACCTCACACTTGGTGAGCTAGGGGGAACGTGGACCTCGCTTCCTACGACACGGGTGACTTCTACGACGAGATGTTCTCCGGCGCGGACGAGCCTCGTCCCGGGGCATCGGCGTTCGCCAAAGTGCTCTCTGGGCTCTCGGCCCAAGATCTCAGAAAGAAGCAGGGGGTCGCCGAGCGCGATCTCCTCCAGCGCGGGATCACGTTCAACGTGTACGGCGCGGAGGGGGGCACCGAGCGCATCTTCCCGTTCGACGTCGTGCCGCGCGTGGTCTCGCAGTCCGATTTTTCTACGATCGAGCGCGGGCTGCGGCAGCGCATTTTGGCGCTCAACGCGTTCGTCGGCGACGTGTACGGGAAGCGGAAAATTCTGAGCGACGGCGTGATCCCGGAGGCGCTCGTGCTCTCGGCGAAGGGCTACTTGCCGCAGTGCAACGGCATCGCGCCGCCGAAGGGCATCTTCTGCCACGTCGTCGGCACCGACCTCGTGCGCGATCGTGACGGGCAGTTCTACGTGCTGGAGGACAACCTGCGCTGTCCGTCCGGCGTGAGCTACGTGCTCGAGAACCGGCGCCTCATGAAGCGCTCGTTCCCGCACGTGCTCTCCGCCTCGCGTGTGCAATCGGTCGACGAGTATCCGTCGCGGCTCTTGGGCGCGCTCCGGCATCTGTCGTCGTCGTCCGAGCCGGTCGTCGCGCTCCTCACGCCCGGCGCCTACAACTCGGCCTACTTCGAGCACGCGTTCTTGGCGCAGCAGATGGGGATCGAGCTCGTCGAGGGTCGCGATCTGGTCGTCCACAAGGGTGTAGTATGCATGCGTACCACCCGCGGTTACGAGCGGGTCGACGTCATCTACCGCCGGATCGACGACGTGTTCCTCGATCCGGAGGCGTTCCGCAAAGACAGCCTCCTCGGGGTGCCCGGCCTTTTTCAGGTGTTCAAAGAGGGCCGCGTCGGCCTCGCGAACGCGCCCGGGAACGGCGTCGCGGACGACAAGGCCGTCTACGCGTACGTGCCTAAAATGATTAAGTATTACCTCGGCGAAGATCCCATCTTGCCGAACGTTCCCACCTTCTCGTGCGAGCACGGCAAGGAGCGCGACCACGTGCTCGAGAACCTCGCCGAGATGGTCGTGAAGCCGGTGAACGAGTCAGGCGGCTACGGCATCGTGGTCGGCCCCAAGGCGAGCAAAGCCGAGCTCGAGACCACCCGCGCGCAGATCCTCGAGAACGGTCGCAACTACGTCGCGCAGCCCGTCATCGGCCTCTCTCGCGTGCCTACCCTCGTCGGCGACGAGCTCGAAGGGAGGCACGTCGACCTCCGCCCCTACGCGCTCTTCGGGAGCGACGTATGGGTGCTCCCTGGCGGCCTCACCCGCGTCGCGCTCAAGAAGGGCTCCCTCGTCGTGAACTCGTCGCAAGGTGGCGGCAGCAAAGACACGTGGGTGCTCGGCGATCGCACCAGCAGCGAGACGAACGGCGTGGGTGAACAGCGGCCGCCGCCCGGCCAAGCTTCGTCGCAGAGCCAAACGCAGAGCGGATCGTCGCAGAGCCAAACGCAGAGCGGATCGTCGCAGAGCCAAACGCAGAGCGGATTGTCGCAGAGCCAAACGCAAGGCGGATCGTCGCAGAGCCAGAGCCAGGGCGAAGCCACCTCCGAGCCGACGGGCGAGGCGCAAGAATGCTGAGCCGAGTCGCCGACGCGATCTACTGGATGAGCCGCTACGTCGAGCGCGCGGAGAACACCGCGCGCGTGGTCGACGTGAACCACGCCCTCACCCTCGACGGACCGGACGAGGGCGACATCGACTGGCTCGCGCTCGTGAAGACGCTCGGCGATCACAAGACGTTCGCCGAGCGCTACGGCGAGGCGACGAAAGAGAGCGTGCTTCGGTTCCTCGCGTTCGACGCCGCCGCGCACGGTTCGGTGGTCTCGTCGCTCTCTGCCGCGCGGGAGAACGCGCGCACGGTGCGGGAGGTTATCTCCTCCGAGATGTGGGAGCACGTCAACGAGACGTACCTGAAGGTGCTCTCCGCCGCGCGAGAGCCCGACGTGTTCGGCTCGCCGTTCGACTTCTTGGACGAGGTAAAAAAGGCCTCTCAGCTCTTCGTCGGCATCACGTACCTCACGATGACGCACAACGAGGCGTGGCATTTCGCGCGCCTCGGGCGCCTCCTCGAGCGCGCCGACATGACGAGCCGGATCGTGGACGTGAAGCACAAGCTCTTGCCCAAAGATCCCACTTCGATGGGCGCCCCGCACGACGAGCTCTCCTGGGGCGCGCTCTTGCGGTCGGCGTCCGCGCTCGAGATGTACCGAAAGCGACATGGGCAGCTCATGCCGTCGCAGGTGCTGTCGTTCCTCCTGTTCGACCAAAAATTCCCGCGCAGCGTGCGCTATTGCCTACGCAAGGGCGAGCGCTCGCTCCACGCGATCACGGGGCGTCCCGTCGGCAGCGTCGAGACGAGCGCCGAGGCCGCGATGGATGGCCTCGTTCGTCGCGTCGAGCGCACCGACGTCGCCGACGTGATCGAGCGCGGCCTCCACGTGTGGCTCGACGAGCTCCAGCGCGAGATCACGGACGTCGGCGCGAAAACCCACGAGTCGTTCTTCGCGGTGCGCCAAGATCCGTGAAGGATGCATGGGTCTCGATCGGTGCGTGATGAACGTGCCTCACGTCGCTGTGGATGCGCGAGCGTCCCGTTGCTGTGGATGCGCGAGCGTCCCGTTGCTGTGGATGCGCGAGCGTCCCGTTGCTGTGGATGCGCGAGCGTCCCGTTGCTGTGGAT
>JAAFHV010000126.1 GCA_013297655.1 Myxococcales bacterium
GACGACGCTCGCGTCCTCGTCGACGGGGGGGGTGGTGTTGGGAGGAGTGACGAGACCGGCGGAGTTGCACGCAACGACCCAACCGAAAGCCCCGAGCGACAAAAGCAACTTGTAGAAGCGACTCACTCCCGCAACCATGAACGGAAGCACGAACGAGAGCTAGGGAAAAAACGCTACGAGATGCCCGCTGTTCCCCCTCCCCCGCTTGGTTTTTTCGAGTGCGCGGTGCTCGCTCTCGGGCCCGCTTTCGTCGTGACGGTCGTGACGCAAGGTGACGTCCGTTTCATCGTGAAGAGGCCCGCGCCGCGCCTCGCGAACGACGCGCGAGCGCGCGCGATGATGACCCGCGAAGCGACGGCGCTCGAGGCGCTCGGTGGACACGGGGCGCCACGCCTCGTCGCGAGCGGCGAGGACGAGCACGGGCCGTTCGTCGTCAGCTCGCTGTGCGCGGGCAAGCCGCTCGCGGACTATGTGCACTCTACACTTACGTTCCCGACCGTCGCGTCGAGCGTGCTCGCGGCGCTCGCGACCGTTCACGCGAGGGGCGTCGTCCACGGCGATCCGAGCCCCGCGAACGTGCTCGTCGACGGCGACCGCGCGACCTTCGTCGACTTCGGTCTTTCGTCCACCGTCGAGGGGCCGGGCGCGAGCTCGTCGTCGTCGGCCGGCGGGGCGTTCGCGGGCACGCTCGCGTATGCCGCGCCAGAGGTGGCGCGCGACGGCGGCGACGCGACGAGCCCCGCGAGCGACGTGTTCGCGATCGCGGTCGTTGCCCTCGAGATCGTCACCGCGCGGAGGGTTCGCCCCGCGCTCCCCGCCGCGGCGCTCTTGGTCCACGCCGTCGAGGTGCCGATCGAGGGTAAATTCCTCGATGAAATCATCCCCGGTCTCTCGCGCGCGCTCTCCCCCGACCCCTCCCAGAGGCCCCTCGCGGAGGAGCTCGCGGCGGCGGCGAACGCGAAGGCGCGTGCCTCCGGAGCGTGGTAGCTCGGGGCATGGCAAGCGTCCCCGCGAAGTTCGACACCCTGTGCATCCACGCCGGCCAGGAGCCCGATCCGTCTTCCGGCGCCGTGATGACGCCGATCGTGCTCGCGAGCACGTTCGTGCAAGACGGCCCGGGAGCGCACAAGGGCTACGACTACTCTCGCGCTGGAAATCCCACCCGCACGGCGCTCGAGGGCTGCCTCGCCGCGCTCGAGGGCGCAAAGCACGGCATCGCGTTCGGCTCCGGTTGTGGCGCGACCTCGACGCTCCTCCTCGGCTTGAAGACAGGCGATCACGTGCTCGTGGGCGACGACGTCTACGGCGGCACGTTCCGGATCTTCGACCGGGTCCTCAAGCCGTTCGGCGTCGAGGCGACGTTCATGGATATGAGCTCTCCCGCGAAGGTGCGCGAAGCGGTGCGCCCGAACACGAAGATGCTTTGGGTCGAGACCCCTTCGAACCCGATGCTCAAGATCTTCGACATCGCCGCGATGGCCCAGATCGCAAAAGAAAAGAGCCTCCTCCTCGCGGTCGACAACACGTTCGCCACCCCCGTGCTCCAGAACCCGCTCGCCCTCGGCGCGACCGCGGTCGTGCACTCGACGACCAAATACTTGAACGGCCACTCCGATGTCGTCGGCGGCGCGATCATGACCTCCGACGACGCCCTCGCCGAGCGGATGCACTTTCTCCAGAAGGCGGTCGGCGCGGTCCCGAGCCCGTTCGATTGTTACATGGTGCTGCGCGGCTTGAAGACGCTCGGCGTGCGGATGCGCCAGCACGTGAAATCGGCGGAGAGCCTCGCGCACTACCTCGAGTCCCATCCTCAGGTAAAGAATGTTTACTACCCGGGTCTCGTGTCCCATCCTGGGCACGCGCTCGCGTCGAAGCAGATGCGCGCGCCGGGCGGGATGATAAGCGTCGAGATCGACGGTGGGCTCGTAGCGGCGTCCGCGTTTTTGCGCGCGGTGCGCGTGTTCGTGTGCGCAGAGAGCCTCGGCGGCGTGGAGTCCCTCGCCGAGCATCCCGCGATCATGACCCACGCGAGCGTGCCGAAGGAGGCGCGCGAGGCGGTGGGCATCGGCGACGGGCTCATCCGCCTTTCCGTCGGGATCGAGGATGAGGGCGACCTGCGCGACGATCTGGACCGCGGGTTCGCCGCCGCGAAGGCCGCTGGCTGACGAGCCGGCACGAAACCCAAGCGAACTGTGCCACCTGCTCCCGCTTTTGGTAAGCTCCTCGAAAGCTTCCCTTCGTTCCGGCAAATCGCCGAAGGAGTCCCGATGATGCGTTCCTCGTTCGCCACCGCCAAGAAAGCCGCGCTCGCGCTGGCCATCCCTGCGGCCGCGATGCTGCTCACCCCCGCGTGCTCGGAGACTACTCCTGCCATCGCGAGGGTCATCCTCGACTCATCCATTCGCCCCGGTCAAAACGGCAGCGACAAGTGCCAAATCTCGTCCCGGGAGTGGGTCGTCGTCGGCAACTTCGGCGGTGTCGGCACCGCTCCTCGCGCGGTCGACGACGCGGCGGCAGAAGGCAGCGGAAGGGTCTCGGTGAGCTGCGCCGTGCTCTCCGAGGGCGACGGGTTCCGCGTCAGCGCGACGGTGAACCTCAGCGGCGCCGACGGCGGCACCGTCACCATCAACGGCCTCTTCAACACCGCCCGCCAGCCGCAGAACAACATCTCGGTCGTGTTCAATCGCCAGGACTTCGGGCGGTTCGAGCAAAAGGATTGCGTCGCCACGTACGACGTCAACCCGAACGCGACCGTCGCGTCGGGCCGCGTTTGGGCGAAGGTCGTGTGCCCGACGGCCGTCCGCGAAGGCGGGCGCGCCTGCGAGACCGAGGCCCAGTTCCGTTTCGAGAACTGCGAGCAGACCGCGACGACCGCTGAGTGAGCGACTCCCCCGAGTGAGCGAAGCCTCTCCTGACGCACCTACGGGTGTCGACAGGGGAGGCTTCTTGCTGCGCGAGCCCGGAGACGCGCTCGCGCGGGGACGACGAGAGCGGTCAGCTCGGGAGGGCCTTGAGGGGCTTTCCGTTCGCGAGATCCGAAAGAATTCCGCGCACTTCCGTAGCCACCTCGAACTCCGGGCTCGCCTCGAGGAAGGCCTCGAGGTGGCGGCGCGCGGCGGCGTCGTCTCCCCGCGCGAGGTAGGCCATGCCGAGGGCGTAGAGCGCGTCCGCGTCGGCGGGAGCGCGGTCGAGCGCCTGGTTGCCCTCGATGATCGCTTGCTTCAAGTCGCCGAGCTGGCGCAGCACGTGGCAGAGCGCGATGCGGGCGCCGAGGTGGTCTGGCGCGACCAACACGCACGCGCGGTAGGCGTCGCGCGCGGTCTCGATTTCGCCGCTCTCGAACAGCGCCTGGCCGAGGAAAAAATAGGCGTACGGGTTCTTCGAGTCTTCGCGGAGCACGTCGCGGAGCACGCTCAGCGCTTCGCGGTAGCGCTCCTCGTGGAGAAGCTCGATGGCCTCCTCGACGGAATCCCAGTGGGCGTGATCGCGGGGCGTAAGCGCCTTTTCGGACATGAGACGCCTGCCGATACACGAAACTTCGTCACCCGGCAAAGCGGCGGGGGTAGAATCGGGGAAGTTCCATGGCCAGCGACGATCGTCCCGCCGAGAGCCGAGAGTCTCCGACCCTCGCGCCGCCTGACGAAACCGGCCTCGGTCTGGTGGAGCTCGGTTGGGATTTGAACCCCGATGCCCGGTTCTACCGCGGCCTGAAGGAGCACGCGAAGCGCGCGGAGCTCTTGGCTACGTTGCTCACGGCGGGCGCGTTCGACCAAGAAGAGGGCCTGTTCGCGGTGCGGGCGACCTTGCTCGCCCTCGGGCGCCACGCGCGAGAGTGCGGTATTTTCCCTCTCGAAGAGATCGCGACATCGCTCGCCGCTTCGGTCCGCGCGATCGTGGGCAGCACCCACACCTCCCCCGCCGTCGACGTCGTGGTGGTCGATCCGGACGAGGTCTCGCGGAGCCTCGTCGCGATCCGCATGGAGGCGCTCGGGTACACCGTGCGTGCGTGCAGCCAATACGGCGATCTCGTCACGTGCCTCTCCGAGCGCATCCCCGAGATCGTGATCTACGAGACAGAGCAAGACGAAGCGCTCGCGCTCACGCTCTGTCGAACCCTCAAGGAGCTGTGCGAGACGTACCCCGACATGCGTCTCGTCGTGTTCTCTTCGGCTGACGCGCCCACCCTGGCGGAGCACGCAAAGGCGTCCGCCGCTGCCCTCGCCGTCACGAAGGACTCTGGCCTCGACGAGCTCGTGGCCCAGATCCGTTTGCTCGCGCACCGCGGCTCGGATCTGCCTCCCTCACGCTGACCGGCCCGCGACGGCGGCACGCGCGACGAACGCGAACGCGAACGCGAGTGAGCGAAGCCAGAAGAGCGCGATGTGCTGCGACCTCGCGAACGGTCAGATGCCGAGCTTGGCTTTGATGCGGGCGACGTTCGTGATCGTGCGCGCGTCGTCGGGGACGATGGAGAGCGAGCACTCGAAGAGACGAAGCGCCTCGCGCAGATCTTGGCGCAAGTACGCTTCCGTCGCGCGCTCCTGGAGGAGGCCGACGTACGCGTTCGGACGCGACGCGGGGGATGGCGCGATGCGCTTGGACGAAGGGGGATCGTCCACGCGCGCTCGCGAGTCGCGCAAGTCGCGGACAGGGAGCTCCGCGGCGACGCGCGAGGCAGACGAGGCAGACGAGGCAGACGAGGCAGACGAGCCGGACGAGGCGACCGAGACCGGCGCGACGTGTCCGTGGGGGCTCACGCGGATGTCGGAGGTCTCCTTGCGCTCTTTGGCGGGCGGCACCGACGAGAACCGGAGGCCCTCGCCGGATGAAGGGGGACGCGCGCTGTCGGCGACGGCGCGCACGCCGCTGGAGCTGTCGTGTTGGCGCGCGCACTCCATGAGGAGCGACTGCCACGACGTGCTCGCGAGCTTGGGGTGGACCGAGGCTTCGCTCGGCTCGGGGACGATGCGCACCACGTAGCGACCCTTGGTCTGCTGGGCGAGGTGGTAAAAGGCTTCCAAGTCGGTGAGCCCGAACGCGACGCAGCGCAGGACTTGACCGCGACCGACGGTGAGGCGGCCGACGTGGCGCGAGCCCACGGTGACGTCGAGCTCGCGCGAGTTGCCGGCCAAACACAGCATCTGCACCAAATCGGGGAGACCGACGTCGGCGAGGTCTCCCTCGAGTACGACTTTGGTCGCGGGCAGGGCCATCGTCACAAGATACCTTTCTCCTCCCTTCTCCGCCATTCCGAACCCGCGTCTTTTCGCAAAGGTCAGATGAGCCGAGGGCCGCTCGACGCCGACGCGGCCTACATCGGACAAGCGGCGCAAAGGTGGGATAGGGCCGCGCCTTCCGAGGGCGAGGGTTCGTCTGCTACGGTCGCCTCATGGCCCCCGCCGCTCGAAAGCTCGTGGCCCTCGGGGTCGTCGGTGTGGCGCTCGCGGCCCTCCTGACGCCCATCAAACCCGACCTCGCGCCGGCCTCCCCCGCTGCCAAGATCACGCCCATGGACCTCTCCTCGCTCTCGGCCGAGAAGCCGAAAAAGAACCTGCGCCTCCTCTTCATCCATCACTCGTGCGGCGGGCAGCTCTTCGCCGACACGGGCGCCGAGAAAGAGCGTGCAAACTGCATCTTGCTCGCGCACGAGAACGGCGCCGGGCTTCGCGCCAAGCTCGCGTCGAACGGATACGAGGTGCACGAGGCTTCCTACGGGAGCGAGGTGGGGGACAAGACCGACCTCTTCGACTGGAAGCCCAAGTTCGCGACGAAGATGGACAAGGTCCTCACCGTGGACGAAAACGACACCTTCCTGAAAGACGGGAAAAAGCACGATATCGTGATGTTCAAGTCGTGTTACCCGAACAGCCGCTTCACTGGCGCGGGTGAAGGCGCGGGCAACGCGAGCGGGCCGGACCTCACCGTCGCGAACGCGAAGGCGGCGCTTTCGTCGCTCCTCGAAGACTTCGGGAAGCACCCCGAGACGCTCTTCGTCTACCTGACCGCCCCCCCCGACGCGCCTCCCGGCTCGGAGCGCGCCATCAAGGTGTTGCTCAAGAAGCTCACCGGCAAGCCCACCGGCGCCGAGATCGCGCGGGAGCAAGGCAAGCTGGCGCGTGCGTTCAACTCGTGGGTCGTCGCGAAGGACGGCTGGCTCAAGGACTACCCGAAGAAGAACGTGGTCGTGTTCGACTACTACGACGTGCTCACCGGCAACGGGCGCTCCGATCTCTCGCTCTTCCCCACCGGAGACGGCACCGACAGCCACCCCTCGAGCGAGGGCAACAAGGCGGCCGCGGCCGCGTTTCCGGATTTTTTGAACCGCGCCGTGCGGCACGCCGGCCTCTCGGACTGAGGTCGCGCTCCCCCTCTCTTCGGCGCGCTCGGCGCGCTCGGCGCCTCGTCGTCGCGAAGCACACGAACGGGCCGCATCCGCGTCCGGCCGACCACGCGCGCCCGCGCCGCGCCCTACGCGAGCGTCTCGTTCGTTCGGGCGACGCATTTTTCCCACCGTTCGCGGTCTTTTCCGGCGACATTTCTCCGCGATGGCCTACGTCGCACAGCCGCTCGAAATCGATTCGCACGAACAAACGCTCACGTCGCTGTGGGCGGAGAACCTCTCCGATCCGGGGATCGCGGCAGCGAAGGAGCGGCGCGTGCAGTGGCTCTACCGAGAGAACCCGGCCGGTCCTTCGCGCACGTTCCTCGTCGACGACCACGGCAAGGACGGCCTCGTCGGCTGCGCTTCGGCGTACCCACGCGAGGTGCACGTA
This sequence comes from Myxococcales bacterium, assembly GCA_013297655.1. Lineage (GTDB taxonomy): Bacteria > Myxococcota_A > Polyangia > Polyangiales > Polyangiaceae > JAAFHV01. The sequence continues at coordinate 6,774 of JAAFHV010000126.1, forward strand.
GGCCTCTACGTGCTCAAGGCGGGGGTGCTCTCCGACTTCGCGGTCAAGCGCGCGCACCGCGTGGGCGGCGCGGCCGTGATCGTGCAGCGCGCGATCGCGACCTCGGCGAAGGACGCCGGGACCGCGATGCTCTACGGGTACCCGAACAAGGCGTCGTCCCCGATTTTCAAGCGGCTCGGGTACAAGATCGTGGGCGAAGCTTCGGACTACCTCAAGCCGCTCCGCGCCGGCGCCTACCTCGAGCGCGTGCTCGTGCCGCAAATCCAGAAGCGAGCGCCTGCGATCGCGCCGTGGGTGGAAGCGAACGCGATGGGACCGATGGTGTCGTTGGGCGGCGTGCTCGCGGACATCGGGATGGGGGTCGCGGAGCGACTCGCGCGCTACGGGCTCGGGTTCGATCTCGTGTTCGAGGACTCGGCGCGGGTCGACGCGCGCTTCGACGACCTGTGGGAGCGTGGACGAGGGCAGACCGCGATCGAGCTGCCGCGCACGAGCGCCTATTTGAACTGGCGCTACGCCGACTTTACCACCGCAAAATACCGATTCTTTTCCGCCGCTTCCCGAAAAACGGGGAAAGTACACGGGTACGTCGTCTACACGACGAGCAACGGCTGGATCAACGTGGCGGACATGTTCGTCGACGATCCGCACGTGGTGCTCGACCCGCTGCTCGCCGCGTTCGCGACCGCGATGCGCGCGGAGGGTCACAAGGCGATCTGCATCGGTCACGTAGGTCGCGACGATCTACCGAAGCGGCTCAAGCTGCACGGGTTCTTCCCGAAGCCGAACGGGCGCTTCCTCGTCGTTCAAGCGCTCGAAGGCGCCCCGAAGGAGCTCGCGGCGCTCTCCACCGAGGCCTCGAGCTGGTCCATCTTCGACGGCGATCTCGACATCTGACCGCTCACGCGACGCGTTCGTGAAATGAAGGCTCGCGTCGCTCGTCGGCGCGAGGCTCGGGGAGAAGCTTCGTATGGCGATTCCGGTAGCGTTCGTGGTGAACAACTTCGACGTCGGTGGGCTCGAGAAGGTCGTCTTGAGCCTGCTCCGACGCATCGACACCGACGCCTTCGTGCCTTACGCCGTGTGCGTCGACGGCCCCGGAAAGCTCTTCGCCGACGTGCCGCTCCCGAAGGAGCGCATTTTGGTCCTCGACAAGAAGGGGGCGAAAAAATTCGGCCCGTTCTCGTTCGATCCCTCGGTGCTGACGACGATGGCGAAGTTCTTCTTCGCGAACGGGATCCGGGTGGTGCACGCACACAACCTCGCGCCGCTCGTGCTCGCCGGGCTCGCCGCGCGCCTCGTGATGCCGCGTCCGAAGGTGGTCTATTCCGAGCACAACCAGATCTACAGCGCGAGCGACACCCACGCCGCGCGCTTCAAGCACTACGTGAAGCTCGCCGATCGTGTCGTCGCGGTGTCGTACGACTTGGAGCGCACCCTCGCGCGACGGGCTTCGCTCACGAAGAACGTGCAGGTGATCCATAACGGGATCGACGGCAAACGCTTCACCCGCGACGAGAGCGCGATCTCCCGCATTCGCGAAGAGCTCGGGGTCGCGAAGGACGAGTTTCTGGTCGGCACCGCGGTCGTGATCTCGAAACAAAAAGGGATCATCCACCTCCTCGGCGCCGCGGAGCAGGTGCTCGCGCGAGACCCCAAGGTGCGCTTCGCGATCGCGGGCGACGGGCCCCTCCGGAAGGAGCTCGAGGAGCGCGCGAAGCCCTTCGGGGACCGCGTGAAGTTCCTCGGTTATCGCTCCGACATTCCGCATTTCGTGTCGGCCCTCGACTGCTACGTGCTGCCTTCGTTGTGGGAGGGCTTGCCGCTCGCGCTCCTCGAAGGGCTCGCGATCGGAGTGCCGCTCGTGGCGACGACGGTCGGCGGAAACCCGGAGGTGATCGTGCCGGGCGAGAACGGGTATCTCGTGCCGCCGAAAGACGAGACCGCGCTCGCCGACGCGCTCCTCCGCGTGAAAGAGGGCGGCCCGGCGTTTGCGGCGGAGGTTCGCGCGCGAGGCCGCGGACGCTTCGAGCGCGCGTTCAGCGAAGAGGCGATGACTCGCGCCCACGAGCGACTCTTCGACGCGCTGCAAAAGGACACCTGACGCGCCGCACGCGCTCGCAAGGACGCGTTTTTCATACGGGATCGGCGCGCGCGACGGCGAGCGCGTGCTAGGACCTGCGCATGAAGCGCGCCTTTTCGCCCCTCACCGGGCTCGTCGCCGTCGCCGCCCTCGCCGGCCTCGTTTGTGTCGGAGCTCCGGCCCGCGCCGCCACCTTCGCGGCGAGCACCGGCACCCTCACCCTCTCCGGAGGCTCGGCTCGCGCGGCGTCGTTCGACAACGTCGACGCGCTCAAGACGATGAACGTGAAGGTCGCGAAGTGGGCCGGGCGCAGCTTCTTCGAGCTCGCGTTCACCGACGCGACGGCGGAGGCCCTCGCGCCGTTCGTCGCGAAGGGCGAGAACGTCGCCCTCGAAGGCACCGGCGCGCTTCGCATCGGCAAAGACTCGAACGGGCTCGTGTTTTTCGACACCGCGACCTTCGAGGCGCTCCGCAAGAGCCGCTTCGAGGTGACGTTCTGGTCGAAGGCAGAGGGCATCGGGCCGTCGTTTTTCGTGGCCTACGGACGCACCGACGCCGACGTGTACACGAAGGATCGCTTTCCCTTCGCCCAGGTGCGCGCGATCCGCACGGGGAGGCAAACGTCGGACGGGTGGGCGGAGTACTCGACCGGCGCGCTCGACGGCGAGGTCTACGGCGTGGGCGTGCGCGCGATCGGCTTCGTGCCCCGCAGCGTCACTGAGGGCGACTCCTTCCTCCTCGACGCGCTCGAGGTTCGTAAGGTCGACGACAAGCTCACCGCGCCGGTCGCCTGCACCCAAGACGACGTCGCGACCACGTGCGGGAGCGAGGGGGATTGCATCTTCGGCCACTGCGCGCCCTCCACCGTCACGTGGGGCCCGTTCCCCTCGAAGGCGCACCGGGCCGAGCTCGTCGAGCGCTGGATCCACGTGATGACCAAGATCCACGGCGATCGCAACTCGGTGAAGATCGCAAAAGAGAAGCTCGTCCCCGCGGCGCGCAAGCTGGCGGAGGAGGCCAAGTCGTCGCGCGAGCTCGTCGGCGGCCTCTCGCGCCTCGTGAACGAGACACGTGACAACCATACGTCGTTCGGCTCGCCCTCGAACTTCACTTACTTCAACCCGCAGGTGGTCTCTTCTGGCTCGAGCGGCCTCGGGTGCTTCGGCGTGGTCGAGAAGGACTTGCTCGGCGGCGGCATGGGCTACGGCGTGTTCGCGACGAACGACGATTCGCGCCTCAAGACCGGCGACGTGCTCGTGTCGATCGACGGACAAGATCCGAAGGCGTGGGTCGACAAGCACTACGCGTCGTTCGCGCGCACCCTCCCGAACGACCCTCGCTCCGACTGGGGCGAGACCGCCAACGCGATGGCCGAGCTCCTCGTCGCGCGCTCGAGGACGTTCACCGTCGCGCGATGCGCGAGCGGCTCCGCGTGCAGCGGCGCCGATCGCACCGAGGTGGTCCTCGACGTCGGCGAGCTCGTGTATCAGTCGATTTTGAAAGGGGAAACCGGCGGCGGTGAGTCGCTCGCGTGCACCGCTCGCTTCAAGAACGCGGTCGCCAATCCGCGCGCGCGCAGCCAGACCGGCGAGGACAACGTGAACGTGGAGACGCAGCCCTCGGGCGAGGTCTCGGTCCAGTTCGACGGCTTCAGCGGCCAAGGCGGCTGGGAGGCGCAGATGAACGACGTCTTCAAGAGCGGCCCCGCGAAGGTGCTCATGGACGCGCGCGAGGGGCACGGCGGGTACTACTCCGCGATCGACTACCTGTTCTCGATCACGCGCGGCGCGAGCGAGCCGTGGGGAGTCATCTCGATCGGCCGCGGAGGTCACGACGAGATCGATCCGCTCGGTCTCTTCAACCGCGCGAGCTCGTGCACCGGCGCGAACAGCAACCAGGAAATCGCGTGCATCGCGTCCAACGTCGACGGGTTCTTCTCCGTGAGCGGGACCGCCGATCCGCCCGGCATGCGCAGCAAGATCGCGTGGGTCAACACGGTCGACGTCTCTGCGAACGACTACATGCCGAAGCTCCTCCAGGGACGCTCCAAGTTCCGCGTCTTCGCGCCGCACCCCACCGCCGGCGCGTTCGGGGCCGTAATTCAGCTCCCGGGGATTTTGCCGGGCTTCCAGGGCGGCTCCATCCAGATCCAAGACAGCCGCTTCGCCAAGACCTACGCCGACACCCAGACGGCGCGCTGGGAGAGCGGGCACGGCGTCGAGCCGGACGAGACCGTGGTGCAGAAGCAGTCGGATCTCCTCATCGGCGAAGACACGATTCTGAAGGCCGCACGCGCCTGGCTCGAGGCCCCGTGAAGGACATCACCATGAAGATCCAGAACCTCGCTTCGCGTTTCCTCGTCTCCGCGCTCGTGTCGGCGCTCGCGCTCCCCCTCGTCGCGTGCGGCGGAGACGACGCGGTCGGTGCGGGCATCACGCCGCCCGCGCCAACGGGCACCATCGCGCCGCCGCCAGGCACGATCACGCCACCCCTCCGCACGCTCACCGAAGGCACGCTCCTCCCGACGACGACGCAGAACCTGCTCCTCGATCCGGGGTTCGCGCTGACGGAGGACGGCGGACAAATCGCGGGCGCGTTCCTCGCCGTCTACGAGCAGGGCCAAGGTCAGCTCGCGCTCGACGTTCGCCTCGACTCCACGTCGCCGGCGGGGTTCGCGGGCGGGGTCGTCCTGGCCAAAGAGCCAAAAGCGGGCGCCGAAAAATCCAGGAGTATTCAGTTCTTGGCCGCTTTCACGGGTGGCAAAGGCCCGTTCGTGGCGAAGGTGTGGGTCGCTTCGGTGAACGAGGCAGGCGCGCCGCGCGCGTTCCCGGAGGACGGCGGCGGCTTCGAGGCGACCATCCTCGATCCGGCGCGCTCGTCGGGCGCGGGGGCCGCCGTGCTCGCGCGCGATCCGGAGAAGACCAAGGTCGCCAACGGGCGCACGTGGGTGCTCTACCAAGGCACCCTCACGCGTGATCTCGTCGGTGGCGGCATGATGATCATGACCACCGGCACCAAGGGCGGCGGCTTCGAGCTCGCCGCGCCCGAGATCGTGGCGGTGTCCGCCGTCGCGGCGGGCGGTCTCACCCGCGGCAGGCAAATGCGAATCCGCGACATGCGCGCCAGCGAGCGCGCCGCGATCGCGACCTACGGGCGCATCCCGAAGCAGCTCGTCCCCGCGCACGCGCGGACGGGAGCCGGCGAGGGCGCGGTCGTCCCGCGGCCGAACGTCGGACGCAAGACGAAGCGCTAGAGCACGCGCTCACGAGGCGTCGGTCGACGATCGTGTCGTGCGAGAAACGAGCGGTCGCGCTTCGGGCGCGTGGACAGTCGTGACCCGCGGGTGCGCGAGCCCTTCGTCACGTCTGTGTTCAGCGCGCGCCGAAACGTGCGGTCATGCCGGCGCGTGTGTCGCGACGGTGATACCGTGGCCTAGCCGTCGAGCCGTAAGAAGGAGCCGAGAACATGCTGAAGAAGGTCGTCGAAGCCGCGTCGTCCGTCGTGAACCGTGCCGTCTACGGGAAGGCCCCCGACGGAGGCCCCACCGCCCTCGACGCGCTCACGTTCACGCGCCTCGACGGAACTGCGCTGCCCCTCGAGGAGCTCAGCGGGAAGGTCGTCCTCTTCGTGAACGTGGCGAGCAAGTGCGGCCTCACGCCGCAGTACGAAGGCCTCGTGAAGCTCCAGGCGACGTACCGCGAGCGTGGGCTCGTCGTGGTCGGTGCACCTTGCAACCAGTTCTTGGGTCAAGAGCCGGGCTCCGAGGCCGAGATCGCCACCTTCTGCAGCACGACGTACGGCGTCGATTTCCCGCTCCTCGAGAAACAAGACGTGAACGGCGCGAAGCGAAGCCCGCTCTACCAGTACTTGATCGGCAGCGAAGCGGGCACCGGCGCCGACATCACGTGGAACTTCGAGAAGTTCCTCGTCGGACGCGACGGCAAGGTCGCCGCGCGGTTCTCGCCGAAGACGGTGCCGGAGGCCCCCGAGGTCGTCGCCGCGATCGAAGCCGCGCTCTGAGCCGTCACGCGCTCGCGAACGACGTAGTCACAGGAGCCGCTGACCGCTCCTTCGCACCGCCGGCTCTTTTGTTTCGCGACACCTCACGGGACGAACGCGAAACGCGCGAATCGCGCGCGGCTACTTTCGCTTCGGGACGTTGGGAGCCGGGAAGCCGGCAGAGCTCGCCTTGCGAGACTCTACGAACCTCTCGAGGCCGCGAAATTGCGCGTCGACGCGATCGACCTCGCCCTGCTCGTCTGCGTCTTTTGCGTCGAGGAGGAGCTCCGCGAGCTCCGCGAGCTCGTGCGGCTGCGCGTAGGGCTTCCAGTCGGCAAGAGCGATCTCGATGCTCTCGATGAGGTCCTCGCGCGTGGTCGTCATCGTCCGCTCCACCCATGAATCTCCCTCGCGCGCGCGGCCATAGCAAGCGAAGAGCGCGTAGGAGAGTCGGAGAGCTGGACGCGCGACCGGGGCGGTTTCGCGCTTGCGCGGCACACGAGCTGCGACACCAAGGGACCGGCGGCCGCGACTCGCGCGCCCACGACGAGGAGCACGGCACGCACCGCTCGATGGCCGAGGATTTCGGCGAGTTGCGAGCCGCGCTGAGGGGCGGGGCCACGACGATGCCCATGAAGAGCTGAAATCGCCTTCCTGCTCCGCGTCCGGCGCCGATCGGTAGCGACGCAAGCATGCGAAAGAACGAGCGAATCGACCGTGACTCTAGGCGGAGGGGGGCAGCGTCGAGCGGGCGGCGCGGAGCGGACGGAACGAGGCGCGCGGCTTCGCGTCGCGTTTGTACACGAGGGCATGGCACGGCAAGAGCGACACGGTCTCCCCCGCGATCGCGATCGTGGTCTCCGGCTCGCCCGCGACCTGGGTGTCGACCACGAGCGTCCATTGCTCGCCCCACTCTTCGCTCGGGAAGGTGAAGGTCGTCGGCTCGCGCGAGGCAGAGAGCACGAAGAGAAAAGAGTCGTCCTCGACCGGGGCGCCGAGCTCGTCGAGGGAAGCCAGAGCGTCCCCTGCGAGGAGCCAAGCGATGCGCGCGCTGGCGGTCTCGTGGGGGGCGAGGTGACGCTTCTCTTCCCAGTCTTTAGAGCCCATCTCGCGACCGTCGAACGTGAGCCACGCGATGTCCGGTGCGCCTTGCGACGACGCGCGGAGACCCCCTTGGAGGAAACGCTTGCGACGGAACACAGGGTGGCTCCGGCGGAGCGCGAGCACGTGCCGCGCGAACGCGAGCTGCCCCTCATGGGTCCCGGTCTCGGACCAGTCGATCCACGAGGTGGCGTTGTCTTGCGCGTAGACGTTGTTGTTGCCGCCCTGCTCGTTCGCGACCTCGTCGCCGGCCGTGATCATCGGCACGCCGAGCGAAAATACGAGCGTAAGGAACAGGTTGCGGGTTTGGCGAGCGCGAAGCTCGAGCACCTCTTCGCTCGCGGTTGGCCCCTCGACGCCGCAGTTCCACGACGCGTTGTCGTCGGTGCCGTCGCGGTTCTCTTCCAGGTTCGCGAGGTTCCGCTTCTTCTCGTAGGACACGAGATCGCGGAGGGTGAAGCCGTCGTGGGCGGTGATGAAGTTGATGCTCGCCTGCGGGTGGCGGCCGTCGTCCTCGTAGAGATCGCTCGAGCCGGTGAGGCGGAACCCGAGCTCCGGCACTTGGCGCGGATCGCCGATCCAAAACCTACGCACGGTGTCGCGGAAGCGGCCGTTCCACTCCGTCCACAAGATCGGAAAATTCCCGACCTGGTAGCCACCCTCGCCGAGATCCCACGGCTCCGCGATGAGCTTGCACTGAGACAGGACGGGGTCCTGATGGATGATGTCGAAGAAGCCGCTCATGCGATCGACCGAGCTCGTCTCGCGCGCGAGGGTGGAGGCGAGATCGAAGCGAAAGCCGTCGACGTGGAGCTCCGTCACGAAGTAGCGAAGGCTATCCATGACGAGCTTGAGCGCCTCCGGGCTCTGCATGTCGAGGCTGTTCCCACACCCAGTGAAGTCCTCGTACTTCCTCGAGTTTCCTTGGCGCAGGCGGTAGTAAACCGCGTTGTCGATCCCGCGGAGGCTCAAGGTGGGGCCGAGCTCGTCGCCCTCGCAGGTGTGGTTGTAGACCACGTCGAGCACGACCTCGAAGCCGCGCGCGTGGAGCTTCTTCACCATCCGACGGAAGTCGTCGAGCTCACCCCCCGGGACCTCGGCGCGCGAGAACCGCGAGGAGACCGCGAAGAACGCGAGCGTGGAGTAGCCCCAGTAGTTCGTGAGCCCACGCTGCGCGACGAAGGGCTCGTCGGCGTGGGCGTGCACGGGCAAGAGCTCGATCGTGGTGATCCCGAGCGACGCGAGGTGATCGAGGACCGCGTCGTGGGCGAGCCCCTCGTACGTCCCGCGGAGGGCCTCCGGTACGCCCGGGTGCTGCATCGTGAGCCCCTTCACGTGCGTCTCGTAGAGCACGGTGTCGGCCCACGGCACGTCGGGGCGGCGATCGTCGCCCCAGTCGAAGCCGGCGGTGTCGAGGACCACGCTCTTCGGGACGAACGGCGCGTCGTCCTCGAGGCTGGGCACGAGGTCGTCCTTCCCCGCCTCGCGCGCGTAGCCAAAGACAGGCTTTTTGTAGTCTGGCTTGCCCACGATCGCGCGCGCGTAGGGGTCGACGAGCAGCTTCTGCGGGTTGAAGCGGTGGCCGTTCTTCGGATCGTAGGGGCCGAACACGCGGAAGCCGTAGCGTTGGCCCGGCTTCACGCCCTCGAGGCGACCGTGGAACACGTGGCGGGTGCGCTCGCGGAGCGGAAAGCGTGTCTCCGTGCCTGCGTCGTCGAAGAGGCACACGTCCACGCCAGTGGCGTTTCGGGAGAAGATCGCGAAGTTTACGCCCGTCGAGTCGGGGGTCGCGCCGAGCGGGTGGGGCCGACCGGGACGAAGCACGTACGCCATGATGCTCACTCTATGCGGATTCGTTCCGCGCTCGTCGTTCGTCGCGCCCGTCTCGGCTACGCGCCCTTGCGCCCGGAGGCCTCCACGAGGCCACGAATCCTCGCGAGGCGCGCGGTGGTCTCCGGATCGCGGGCGAGCTCCTCGACGGTGCGCGGGAGCTTGTAGGTCCAGTTCTCGGGGCCCACCACGCCGGGGGTGTTGACCCGCGTTTTGTCGAAGAGGAGCTCTTGCACGAGCACGAGGGACAGCTCGCTCTTCGTGCCGAAGAGAGCGCCGAGGAGCGCGTAGTTTCGTTCCTCCTCGCCCGCGTCGAAGGTGAAGCCCCAGTTCTTCGCGAGCGCGTCGCGCTCCCACGCTTCGAGCTCGTCCCACCACGAGGTGATGGGGGCGGTGTCGTGGGTGCTCCACGAAGCTACGCTCTGCGCGGGGATGTCGTCGGGGCGGGTGTAGACGCCGTCGCGGCGATCCCACGGGAGGACGCGGTAGCCGGGGATCCCGAGCGACACGAGGCCATCACGGGCAAAATCGGGGATGACGCCGAGGTCCTCCGCGATGACCTTCGAGGCGCCGGCGGCCTCGATGACGGCCGACAAGACCTTGAGCCCGCGTGCCTTCTGCTCGGGCTCCTGCGAGGGCCAAAACCGGCCCTTCTCGCCCTCGGCGTAGGGCTTCACCCATTGCCGAAAGTAGCCGATCGCGTGGTCGAGCCGAAAGCGATCGTAGAGCGTGGCGGCGTGACTCGTACGCTCACGGATCCATTGAAGATTCTTCTGATCGAGGGTGTCGAAGTCGTAGGCGGGCAGGCCCCAGTCTTGGCCGTCCGCGGAGAACGCATCCGGGGGGGCGCCGAGCGAGACGTCGAGGCGGAAGTCTTTCCGGTTCACCCACACGTCCGCGCTCTCGCTGCCGACGACGAAGGGCAAGTCGCCCATGAGCTCGACCCCGATCGCGCGGAGCTCGGCGCGGGTCTTTTGCCACTCGGCTTCCAGCAAGAACTGTCGATAGAGATGAGCGACCACCGCGCGGCCGAGGGGGCTCTCCAAATCGGGGGCCTCGGCGTGGCGGACGATCTCCGGCGCGCGATCGCGCTCCGCCTCGGGCCAGGTGGACCAGCCGTAGCCTGCGTGGGTGTCGCGGAGGGCGACGTAGAGCGCGAGCTCCCGCGCCCAACGCGAGCGCGACACGAACGACCAAAACTCGGCCGCGCGAGGGGTCTTTCGCACGATTTCACGGTCGACGAAGCGCTCGAACGCGAGGGTGAGCGCCCGCTCTTTCAGCTCTCGCGTCGCCGAAAAATCGACGCGCGGGAGGGCGCGCAGGCGGCGAACCTCGGCCTTCACGTCCGGCGAGAAGAACGCGGTGAGGGCGCCCTCGTCGAGCTCCGGGACGCTCTCGATCGTGAGGTAGAGGGGGTCGAGGCCGAACGCCGTGCGCGCGCCGTAGGGGCTCGTCTCCCCGGGGGAGAGCTCGTACGGGGGCAGGATTTGAATCAGCGTGTGGCCGGCGGTCTTCATCAGACGCGCGAACGGCACGAGCGCCGAGACCTGCCCCACCCCGAGGTCGTGCTCGGTGCGAAGGGAAGAAAGAGGTACGGTGACGCCCGCGGTGCGTGGAGAAGAGCTCATGGCGAGCACTCCTCATGGCAAAGTCTCGGGCCACCCGCAAGGGAAACGCACCTCTTTTATGAGGTACGGATGAACGGGCCGCCGGAGGCGGGTTTCGTCGGGGATCGTCGCCACGACCCCATGAGCGCTCGTCCGAGCCGCGCGGGCGCGTCGCCGGCCCCTCTGCGGACGCGCGCTCGGGAACTTCTCGGTTCCGTGAAACACTGAGGGTGACCTTGGCTCGCGTCACCAAAGCCTTCCTCTTCGTATCGCTCTCGGTCTCGGTGCACGCCGCGGCGGCCGCGCTCCTCGTGTTTCCTCGCGCGCGCCCCGACGCCGCGCCGACCGCCACGGAGAACCCGCCCGCGAAGCCCGAGCCCGGCGCGCTCACCGGCGAGACCTTCGAGATCCCGGTCCCCGAGGCAGACGACACGCCCCCCGCCGCCGCGGCTGGACACGAAGCTCCTCCCGAGACATCGCGGGCCTCTGCCCCGCCCGGGACGACACCACCGAAGGACGACGGAGAGCGGCCGAAGCCTCCCGCAGCCCCCGCCGGAAAGAACACCAAGGACACCACCGCGCCGGCCGCAGAGGCACCGGGACACGACGGCACCGGCGGCGCTGGGAGCTCGCTCTACGGCGCCGCGGGGGACAAATCGGCGGTCGATCTCGCGACCGCGTTCACGCGTGGATTTCCGCAAGCCGCGAGCGCCGATCCGGCGTGGGCACAAGCCGCGATGGGTCCCGCCGGCGAGGTCACGGTGACCCTCACCCTCGACGAGACGGGCAAGCTCGTCGAGAGCGTCGTGTCACCGGGAGCCTCCCCTGCCCTCGCCGCCGGCGTGAAGAGAACCCTCGCCCTCGTCGGCGCACGCACGTTCACCTCGAAGAGCAAGGTCACGAAGCTCCAGCTCGTCGCCACCATCTCCAAGGACGAGGTCCACGACGGCCTTCACGGCGACGTGTTCGCGATAGGTGGAAGCTACACGGGATCCGAAGGACAGGCCTTTTTTGCCCTCGCGATCGGTCGGCGGATCGATCTCAAGGTGCGCCCGCGTTGAGGGCGAAGCGCGGGCTCGGTTCGATCGCGCGGCGGCGCGCTACTTCGCTGTTCGACGCTCGAGCTTGCCCTCCGCGAACACCTTCACGTAGGCGGGGGGCACCGTCGCGAGCGCCTCGGGAGTGGCCTCCCAGAGCAGCACGTGATCGAAGCGCGGCACGGCGTCGGTCCAGAGCTCGGCCCAGCGCTCTTGGTACTCTTTTTCGCAGTCGTCGGGCTTGAGCGCGTGGTCTTGCAGGAAGCCGCACATGTGCGCTGCGGACGGCATGCCGGGGGCGAACCCCTCGAGCACCATGTGGTTCCATCGATCCGGCGGCGGCTCGCGGTACATCACCGGGAAGCTTCGCGAGTGGGCGAAGAGGAGCGGCGCGCTCGTGTCCTTCGCGATGACGTAATACGCCCACGCGTGGAGCAGGTTGCGCGAGTTCTCACTCACGCCCTTCGCCTTGAAAATCAAGGGGAGGAGCCGCGAGCCCTGTGGCACGGAGGGAATGCCGGCGGTGAACGCGCGACGCTCGCGGTCGAGGCGCACGTAGTCGACGGCGGTGAGCGCGCCGTTCACGAGGCCGGCCGCGAGGGCCCCGAGCACGACGCCTCGCGGGAGCTTGGCCGGCACCCGCACGAGCGCGAAGAACCAGAGGTACGCGAGGAACCGCGAGTTGACGTGGAACCAGTTCGTCGCGGTGTAGGGGACGAACACGTAGAGCACGAGCAGCGCGAGCCCCGCCCACTTCGAGAAGAACGGGACGTCGTCCTTGCGACCTCGGTACGCGAAGATCGCGAGCGCGATCGTGGGCACGAGCGTGAGCGCCTCGAGCTTGGAGAAGGTCCACGTCCACTCTGCCCACGCGTTGTAGACGAGCTCCCACGCCGGCAGCACGCGGAACAAATCGAGGTGCCCCGTCATGTTGCCCTTCGGCTCGAAGAGGTGCGCGAAGACCGACCACACGACGAGCAGCGCGGCGGGCAAGAGCGGCAGCACGAGCACCTTCAGACCCGCCAAGAAGCCGCGCCCACCTCGACGAAGAAGCTCTATGAATACGAGCATATACGCCACAAGGAGGGCGAACCCGTGCGCATACCAGGTGACGGCGCCGAGCACGGCGATGGTGACCCCGAGCGCGACACGCGGCCCCTCTTTCACGAGCGCGCGGTGGCAGAGCGCGAGGAGCGCGATCGAGAGCGGGACCCCGAGCGCGTAGTCGAGCATCCCCATCACGAGGAACCAGTTGTGCACGAGCGGCCACGCGAAGAGCGCGGCGAGGATCGCGCGCCGCTTGTCGTCGCGGAGGGTGACCACCGCCCACGGCAGAACGAACGATCCGACCGCGCAGGTGAGGATCACGAAGAGCTTCGCCGCGACGAAGAGGCCCGTGATTTTGCTCACGACGTGGAGCCACGCGAAGAGCGCGCCGTTGGTCTTGAAGTGCCCGTTGAACACGAGCTCCGGGTATTTTTCCGGGTGCGAGACCACGTGCATCGAGGCGAGGTGGTTCGGCAAGTCTTGGAACGGCGGCACCTCGACGAGCAGCGTGGGCAGCGCCGTGAGCACGAACAGGAAGAGCCCGAGGCGCAGCACGAGCGCGCGCGTGGAGAGGCCCGCGAGACGATCGACCTGCCCTTCGTCGCTCATGTCAGTGCGCGGACGCCCAGTTGGGTGCCGCCGCGGCGTCGACCACGAGCGGGACGCGGAGCTCGGCCACCGCGCCCATGATCCGCTTCGCGTTCGCGCACGCTTGCTCGGCCTCGGCGGCGGGCACCTCGAACACGATCTCGTCGTGTACGGTGAGCAGCATCTTCGCGCCCGGCGAGACCGGATCGCGGTCGAGCGCGAGCATCGCGAGCTTCATGAGGTCGGCCGCCGACCCTTGGATCGGCGTATTTTTCGCGATGCGCTCGGCCTCGAATCGAAGGCCGCGGTTCGCCGAATGGAGGTTCGGCAAGAAGCGCCGCCGGCCGAGGAGCGTGTGCACGGCCTCCCCTCGCCGCGCGTCCTCCACCGTCTTCGTGAGGAACTTGGTGACCCCCTCGTAGCGCACGAAGTACGCCTTGATGAAGCGTGAGGCCTCCGCGCGCGGGATCCCGAGCTGCTTCGCGAGCGCGCTCTCGCCCATGCCGTAAATGACGCCGAAGTTGATCGTCTTCGCCTGCCGTCGCATGTCCTTCGTGACCTCGGCGAGGGGCACCTCGAAGACCTGCGAGGCGGTGTAGGCGTGCACGTCGCCGCCGCTGAGGAACGCCTCGGTGAGCTTCTCGTCGCCGGAGAGGTGGGCGAGGAGGCGGAGCTCGATCTGGGAGTAGTCCGCCGAGACGAGGAGCGAGCCCGGCTTCGCGATGAAACACTCGCGGATCTCGCGCCCGACGTCGGTGCGAATCGGGATGTTCTGGAGGTTCGGATCGACGGACGAGAGGCGCCCGGTCGCGGCGACCGTTTGCTCGAAGCGGGTATGGATGCGGCCCGTCTTCGCGTTCACCGCGCGTGGGAGCGCCTCCACGTAGGTGCCCATGAGCTTGTCGAGCTCGCGGTGCGCCGTGATCACGTCCGGGAGCGGGTGTTTGTCGGAGAGCTCCTCGAGCACCGCTGCGTCGGTGCTGCGGCCGCCCTTCGGGGTGCGCTTCACGACCGGGAGCCCGAGCTCGTCGAACAAGATCGTCTCGAGCTGATCGCGCGATCGGAGCGAAAAATCGTGGCCCGCGGCCTCTTTTGCCTTCGCCTCGAGGATCGCGAGCTCCTTCGTGATGCGCTCGCCCACGCTCGCGAGGCGGAGCAAATCGACCAAAATGCCTTCGCGCTCGAGCTTCACGAGCACACGCGCGAGCGGCTGCTCCACGTCGTCGAGGAGCTTCTCCAGGTTCTCCTGCGCGACGCGGACCTCGAGCATGAGCGCGAGCGACAGCGTGTAGTCTGCAAGCGACCCGGCGTACGGGATCACGGTCTCGATGTCGGTCTCGTCGAGGTCGCGGCGCTCTTTCTTTTTGGACTGTGCATAAGGCACGACGAGCGATTGCCCGAGCTCGCGCGAGACGAGATCCGACAGCTCGTGAGGGCTCTCCGGGTCGAGCACGTAGCTCGCGAGCACGGGATCGAACGTGCGCCCCGCGAGCGGCATCCCGTGGTGGAAGAGCACGTGCTCCACGTAGCGCGCGTTCGCCATGTCCTTCACGATCTCCGGATCCGCGATCGCGGGCCCGAGGATCTCCTTTACGACCGCGAGCGGGAGCTGCGCCGGGGCGCCGAGGGTGCGGTGGGTGAGCGGGAGGTAGTGGCCGTCGCCCTCGGTCGCGGAGAGCGAGAGCCCGACGAGGGCGGCGCGCTGAGGATCGTCGCCGACGACGAGCACCCCCACGCCGAGCCGCTTTTTCTCCTTCGCCGTCGCGACGAGGGCGGCGAGCTCCTCCCGCTTCAAGATCACCTTTTGCGTTCGTGGGATCTCGGCCCGCGTCGGCGACGGTGCTTTTTTCTGCTGCGACGGGCTCTTCCCCGCCCCCGCCACCGCCAACGACGCGCCGCCACCGATCGCCCCCGGCGGGATGCCGTGCTGCTGGTCGAGCAGATCGCGGAGGCGGGTGAACTCGAGGTCGACGAAGAGGGCGCGCAGGGTGGGCACGTCCGCCCCGCCGTAGGCGAGCTTCTCGAGGTCCCACGCGATCGTGGCGTCCGACGCCAACGTGACGAGCTTCTGCGACATGCGCGCGTCGGCCTCGTTGTTCTGGAGGGCCTCGCGGAGCTTCGGGCGCTTCACCTCCGCGACGTGCTCGTAGACGCCGTCGAGGGTGCCGAACTGGTTCAGCAGATCGGCGGCCGTCTTCGGGCCTACGCTCGGCACGCCGGGCACGTTGTCGCTCGAGTCGCCGGTGAAGGCGAGCAGATCGCGGAGCTTGCTCGGGGCGACCCCGAACTTCACCTTCACCTCGTCCGGACCGTAGACCTTGTCGCGCATCGAGTCCCACAGAACGACCCGCGTGTCGGTGTCGCGGACGAGCTGCATGAGGTCCTTGTCGGCGCTCACGATGACGACGGTGAGATCGTCGGCGATCGCACGCGCGGTGACGGCGGCGATGAGATCGTCGGCCTCGAGGCCGTCTTCCTGGAAGACCGGGATCGCGTACGCGTCGACCACCTCGCGGCAACGGATCATCTGCGAGACGAGGTCCGTCGGCGCGGGCGGACGGGTCGCTTTGTAGCGAGGATCGAGCGCCTTGCGGAAGCTCGGGGTGCGCGAATCCATCGCGATCGCGAAGAGCTTCGGGCGGCGCTCGTTGACCACCTTTTGCAGCATGTTCACGGTTCCCATCACCGCGTGGGTCACCTCGCCCTTCGAGCTCGAGAGCGGCGCTATCGCGTGGTAAGCGCGGAACACGTACCCCGAGAGGTCGACGAGGTAGAGGGCCTTGGGATCGCCAGGCGGCGGGAGGGCTGCGCTCACGGGTCGGCTATAGCGAAGTTCGCGGATTTTTCGGCCACCATCTTCCAGGGCAGGCGCGACGATCCCTTCGTCATCGCGCGGTTTCGTCGGCGACGGCCCACGAACGCGGCGAAAAGCGGGCCCCGAAGAGCGCGCCCCGCCTTTACTCGTGGCGGTGTCAACGGTAGGTTTTCGAGAGGGGTTGCATGAGCAGCCCGAGGGGCTCGTCCATTGGTCACTCGGCCGCGGGCGCGATGTTTGCTATCAGGGTCCCCGTCGAGTCCCCTTCTTCTTAGTGCCGGCATGCCGCGCAGGACCTCATGAGCCAAACCCTCCCTCCCACCTCGTCGTCCCTGGTCGCCGGCAAATACCAGCTCGTGCGCCAGATCGGGCAGGGGGGAATGGGCTCGGTCTGGGAAGGCCGTCACGCTTCGCTCGGCACCCGCGTCGCCATCAAGTTCATCGAGGCCGACTACGCCGACAACGGCGAGGCCCGTTCACGCTTCGACCGTGAAGCCCGGGCCGCCGCGTCGATTCAGTCCAAGCACGCCATCCAGATCTTCGACCACGGCGTTACCGAAGACGGAAAACCCTATATTGTCATGGAGATGCTGTCGGGCGAACCGCTCGACAAACGCATCCAGCGCCTCGGCCGTCTTCCCCTCCAAGACACCGCGCGCTTGCTCATGCAAGTGGGCCGCGCCCTCGCGCAGGCGCACGAGAAGGGCATCGTCCACCGCGACTTGAAGCCCGAAAACATCTTCATGGTGCACGACGAGGACGACGAGCTCGCGAAGGTGCTCGACTTCGGCATCGCGAAGATTCAGAGCGGCGCCGACGGATCACCGGGGCTCACCTCCAGCACCAAGACCGGGGCCGTGCTCGGCACGCCGTATTACATGTCTCCCGAGCAGGCGCGTGGCCTCCGCAACGTCGATCATCGCACCGACGTCTGGTCGATCGGGGTCATCGCCTACCGTGCCGTCACTGGGAATTTGCCGTTCGAGGGCGAGTCCGTCGGCGACCTGCTCGTGAAGATTTGCACGTCGCCGGTGCCGGTGCCCTCGCACGCGCTGCCGGGTCTCCCGCCAGCGTTCGACGCGTGGTTCGCGCGCGCCCTCGAGCGCGAGCCCGCGCGAAGGTTCTCGACGATCGCGGAGGCCACCGAGGCCCTCGCGTACGCCGCTGGGACCACCGTCCGCGGTCGCGCGTCCAGCATGGGATCGCCCGTCTACGCGGCGCCTGCGGGTGCGACGGTGAACGATCCCGCGTCCGGCCCCGCGAACGGCGCGACGCCTGGCGCGCACGGCCTCGGCTCGCAAGGAACCGCGGCCTCGTTCACGGCCAACGCGATCGACAGCGTCGGCCCCACCCGGGGCAGCTCGCGCGGGCTCATGTTCGGCGCGGTCGCAGGCGGCTTGCTCATCGTGGGCCTCCTCATCGGCGGCGCGGTCTCGTACCGCCAACGGCCGAACCAAGGCAGCGGCCAAACAACCGCGATCTCCGCGCAGCCGCCCCCCGCGGAGTCCCACAGCACGAGCGCGCCGCCAGCGAACACGCTCCCAGGCATCGAGCCGCTCACCGCGGCTCCTCCCGCGCCTCCGCCGCAAGTGGCCGACAAGCCCTCGAAGCCAGGCACCAAGCCGGGCACCGCCGCCGTCAAGCCGGGGAAGACACCGGAGCCCCCGAAGTCGGCCGCAGCGCCCACGCCGCCCCCTCCGCAGCCTGTCACGCCGCCCCCTCCGACCCCCGCGAAGCCCGACCACAACAGCGCAGGCTACTGATCGGTCCCACGCGGCGGCTCTTGGTGACCGGCTGCCCTCGGCCGGTCACACGACCGAGACACCGGCGCCATGCTTTGCCCGTGCCGCGGTTCCCTCGTCGTCACTCGCGCGCGGCGTCGTTTCGAAGCTCGGCGTCGATCGCTCGGAGCGCGGCGAGGGCCTTCATCGGGAGGCCGACGTGGGCGCCTTCGGCAGGCACCTCCGGCTCGCGCACGTTGATGCGGATCAAGGTGGCGCCCGCGCGCGCGAGGCGATCGGAGAAGGCACGCACGGTGGGCACGTGGGTGCCGGCGCCGCACTCGATCACGGTCGCCACCTCGAGGCTCGGGAGACTGGAGAGGAACGCCGAGAGACGTCGCTCCTGCGCCGCGCTGCGCGTCTCGTCCCACTCGCCGTCACCGAACATCAGGATCGCCGGGCGAACGAGCCCCCCGCACGAGGCACAACGAGGGAGCGGCGCGCGCGCGCGGAACGTCTCCGGGTCGACGTCGACGTCGAACGTGGCGGCCACGATCGGTGCGCCGCAATCGCTTGTACACTGCACGTGATGGATGCTCCCGTGGCACTCGACCACGCGCTCCTCGGAGAAGCCGGCGCGCTGGAACTGACCATCGACGTTCGACGTGAGGACGAACGAGCGATGCCGCTTGGGAGCGCCCCAGGCGGCGAGCAAGCCGAACCCGTCGTGTGGGACGGTGCGCCGGTAGAGCATGAGGCGGTGCCCATAAAAGCCCCACGCGAGCTCCGGATCTTTGCGAAACCACCGGGGATTCGCCAAATCGACGAACGACAGCCCGAGCTTCGCGAACGGCGGATACGCGCGCCAGAAGCCCTCGTTGCCGCGGAAGTCGGGGAGGCCGGAGTCGACCCCCATGCCCGCGCCGGCGGTGAGCACGAGGGCAGACGCCCGGCGAACGGCCTCCGCCGCGCGCGAGAGAAGGTCCTTTTCCATCGCGTGTAGTGTAGGGTGCGGAGCTTGCACGGTCATGGCAATGCGCAAGGCTGAGATGAGGTCCCTTCCCCATTTGGACACGCCGAAAGCCTCTCGCGGGCGCGGCTCGCGAAACCATGGGCTCGCGCTCGCGCTCACCATGGCCGTCGGCCTCGTGGCTCCGCTCGTGAGCCCAACGGCAGCGTTCGGGCAGGCCGGGCAGCTCTCGGAGGCGGAGCGAAAAGCGGCCGCGCGGAGCCTCTTCCAACAAGGCACGAAGGAGCAAGACGCGGGGCGGCCCGCCGAGGCGCTCGTGCTCTTCCAGAAGGCGCAGAAGCTCTTCGACGCGCCGACCCACATGCTCCACATCGCGCAGTGCCAGGCCCTCAGCGGCAAGCTGGTCGACGCGGCAGAGACCTACGAGACGCTCAAACGGGTGCAGCTCGCGCCCGGTGCACCGGACGTGTTCGTGCAAGCCAAGGCGCAGGCCGAGGCCGATCTTCCCGGCGTGCGCGCGCGGATCCCGAACCTGAAGATCGAGCTCACACCGAAGCCCGAGAAGCTGCAAAACCTGCAGGTGATCGTGAACGACGTGTTGCTCCCCGGGGAGCTCGTCGGGGTCGCGCGGCCGGTGAATCCGGGGGTCGCGAAGATCGTCGCCCGCGCGGACGGCTACGCGTCGACCACGCTCGAGGTCACGATCCGCGAGAAGGAGACACGCTCGGTCGCGCTCTCGCTCACCGCTGGCTCGTCCGCGCCGCTCGTCGCGCCGGTCCCGGGCCCCCAGCCGCAGCCGCAGCCCTACTACCCGCCGCAGCCGCAGCCGTACCCGCAGCCCCAGCCTTACGATCCGAAGGTCTACTCGCCCGAGAACTACCCGAAGATTGCGTCGGCTTCGGCGCCCACGTCGACCACGGGCATCATCGCCGGTGCGCACGTCGGCGCAGGGGCGGTGTTCGGCGCGAGCACGGTCACGGTTGACAGGTTCGGCAACCGCGAGACGCGCGGGAATACCGACGCCGGCGTCGCGGGCGGCGTGGATTTTCTCTTCCGCTTCGCCAAGGTCGTTCTCGTCGGCGCCACGGTGCAGGCCCAGGGCGGGGATGGAGGCGCGACCTACATGGCCGCCGCCCGCCTCTCGTTCCTCACCCACCCCGAGAAATTCGCGTTCACCGCGGGCGTGCTCGCGGGCGCGCGCGGGGCCGAAGGTGCCGACTGGGGCGGCACGTTCGGCGGCACCCTCGGCTTCAGCATCCCCATCGGCACCCACTTTCGGCTCGACCCGCGCCTCGA
>JAAFHV010000127.1:0-7609 GCA_013297655.1 Myxococcales bacterium
GGTCTTCTGCGGCACGACCTCGGGGAACGTAGGGACGAGCGGATCGGTCATCTTTCGCTCCCTACGGCCGGTCCGGAAAGGCACGCCGTTCGTTTGCGGCTCGGTGGCATGGTCGTCATCGCTCAGCCGGGGAAGATGATGAAGCCCGCGGCGGAGATGAAGAAGTTCAACATGATGATCGCGAGCGACGTGTTCACGACCGCGCGGGTGGTCGCCCAGCCGACGCCCTCGGAGCCGCCGAACGTGGAGAGCCCGCAGTAGCCGCTCACGATCGGGATCGCGGCGCCGTAAGCGACGCACTTCGCGAGGCCGATCGACAGGTCGCCCTTGTCGACGAGCTGCATGTTGAAGAACGTGTGGAACGGCACGTCGAAGGCGACGTAAGCGGTGACCGCGCCGGCGCAGAAGGCCACGGTGCCGGACCACACGATGAGCGTGGTCGTCATGACCATGCTCGCCTTGAAGCGAGGCACGAGGAGAAAGTCGATCGGGTCCGCCGCGCACATGCGAAGGGCGTCGACCTGCTCGGTCACGACCATGCTCCCGATCTCGGCCGCGATGCCCGCGCCGACGCGGGTGGCGAGCATGAGGGCGCCGATCGAAGCGGCGAGATCGCGTACGAGGAGCTCGAGGTAGGTCGCGCCGAGGAGCGTAAAATCGGGGACGACGCGCTTGGCCTGGAGACCCGACTGGTACACCAGGATCATGCCGATGAAGCCCATCGTGCACGTCAGGAAGAATACGGATTTGTTCCCGATTTCGTACATCTGCTTCAGGGTCGAGCCGGGCTCTTTTCGACCACGAAACGTGTAATAGAGCGTGCGCACGAAGACCGAGTTCAGGTCCCTCGCGCCGAGGAAGAGGTCGATCCCGGCCGCGCCGAGCGACGCGACGACGCCCTCGGGAGGACCTTCGTCTTCCTTGTCGACGGGGGCGGGGCGCTCTTGGCTGGGGTCGGTGGTACCGGCGGCGGACATGGCGGATCTCGCGGCTCAGCCGAGGAGGAAGCTCACGATGTAGTCGAGGACGAAGATGCCGGCGGCGCTGGCGACCACGGTCGCGTTCACGCTGCGGCCGACGCCGGGGGCGCCGCCGGTGGTGGAGACACCGAAGTGGCAGCTCGAGAGCGCGATGACGAACCCGAAGACGACGCTCTTCAGCAGGCCGTTCGCGACGTCGCCGAAGCCGAGGAGGCCGCCGGTGAGGCCGTTGTAGAAGGTGCGTGGCTCGACCGAGAGGAGGCCCTTGCCGGTGTACGCGGCGCCGAAGAGCGCGAGCCAGTCGGCGAAGAGGGTCATCATGAAGAGCGTCATGACGATCGACACGAAGCGCGGCGCGATGAGGAACGCGATCGGATCGATCGCGAGCACGCGGAGGGCGTCGAACTGCTCGGTGACGACCATGGTCCCGAGCTCGGCGGTGTTGTTCGCGCCGACGCGACCCGAGATCATGAGCGCGGTGAGCAGCGGCGCGATCTCGCGGAGGGTGCCGAAGCCCGCGCCCCATCCGACGAGCCCTTCGGCGCCGTAGCGCTTCACGATCGGCGCGGCCTGCACCACCATGATCGCGCCGGTGAAGAGCGCGGTCACCACGACGATGGGCAGCGACTTGACCGCCATCTTGTAGAGGTTCTTCCAAACCTCGGAGCCGTCGAGGCGCCCCGTGAGCACGCGCGAGGTCACCTTCGCGAGCAGGATCGTCATGCCGCCCGCGGTGGTCGCGATCGAAAGGAACGCCGTGCCCGTCGCTTGGAGGACGCCTTCGGACGGCTCGCTCTCGGAGGCAGGTTGCGCCATCGCGAGGACGCTACCACGGCCGCTCCCGGAAAAACGCGGGATTTTGCACCGCCGTTTGGCGCCTGGCTCAGACCTCGCCGTCGAGGAAAAAGTCGATCGTGCCGAAGATGAGGGTGTGCACCACGAGCACCCCGAGCACCGCGAGGAGCCCGAGCGGGACCCCGAGCAGCACGCCGCGGGTCCGCGGAAAATGGAGGAACAGCGCGATGAGGCTGAAGTAGAGCACCGCCACGTCGCGGCTCGAAGCCGGCCACGCGCGCTCGAGCTGCTTCGGGGAGAGCCGCCGCTCGTCGAAACGAATGACGACGTAGATGATCCCGTAGAGGAAAACCGCAGACGCTACGAGCTCGAGCACCTCGCGCACGCAGAGGATGTACCATGAGGGGCACCAACGTGGCGAACGTGGCGAACACGCGGCTCCTCCCGGAAACAAGGTCGACGCCCACGTGCGCGGCGCCGCCCGTGTGCGTGTACTTCACACCTATCGCAAGCGGCGGGAGCTTCCGCCGGCGGGGCGCCTGAGGTGGCGGCGGTGGTCTCGCGGCCGCTCGCGGTGCTCGACGCCGCGCGTCGTCTCGGGATCCGCGCGCTCGGGCCCATGGCGCGGCCGCTCCTCGGTGCCCGCGACGCGCGGGTGATGTCGTTCGGGGTGATCGGCCTCCTCGTCGCGTTCGTGGTCGCGATCGTGATGCCGGCCTGGTCGATCGGGGTCGGCACCGTGGTGCTCGGGGTCCCGCACGTGATCTCGGACGTGAGGTACCTCGTCGTGCGACGAAAGCTCGCGCGGCGCGTGTCGCTCTACGCGGCCGTCGCGATCGCGGTCGTGGGCACGACGATGGGCTACGGCCTCCGCGCCGCGCTCGTCGGGGCGTGCGTGGCGGTGGCCTTCGCCGAGGCGGGCGCGGGTCGCAAAGCGCTCGTGCTCGCGGGCCTCGGGACCCTCTTCGCGGTCGCGTCGCAGAATCGGTACCTCGCCGACCTCGTCTACGCCCACGCGCACAACCTCGTCGCGCTCGTGTTCTTCGTCGTCTTCGCGCGAAACGCGGGCAAAAAGGCCTTCGTTCCGATCGCCCTCTTCGCTGTCGGCGCGCTCTTTTTGGTCCACCCGGTTGGCCTCTCGGCGATCGCGAGCGCGGGCGGGCTCTCGCGTGCGCCCGCCACTCTTCCTCTCGGGGAGCTCGCTCAGCAGCTCGCTCCGACGGTGGAGGCGGGGCTCGCGGTCCGCCTCGTCTCGCTGTTCGCCTTCGCGCAAGCGGCGCACTACGTCGTCTGGCTTCGCCTCGTGCCAGAGCTCGACCGCGGCTCCGATCGTCCGCGCTCGTTCCGTCAGTCGGCGCGTGCCCTCGCGAGGGAGCTCTCCCCCTGGCTCGTCGCGTTCTTCGCGCTCGGCACGCTCGTGTTCGTGGTCTGGGCGTTGGTCGACCTCGCGGGCGCGCGGATGGCCTACCTCAGGACCGCTTTTTTTCACGGCTACATCGAGATCGCGGCCTTCGCGATCTTCGCCTGCGAGGGCTTCCCGAAGCGCGATCGGGGCCCGCTCCCCGCCGCCGCGGCGATCGGCACCGCCCCCTCGTCCGCGTCGCCCGCGTCGTGATGGTTCGCGGCTGGTAAGCTCCGCCCATGACGACCGCGAGCACGCGCCCGAACGAAGAGGCCTCGCGCGCGGGTGCGGGTAGGGCGCGCCTCCCGATGCCGCTCCGGTACCTCTCGCTGTTCCTGCTCGGCGCGATCGTGGTCTCGTTCTTCGACGGGTTCCATACCCACTCGGGCACCACGCGCTACCCGCACCCGTGGCTCTGGCAAATGGCTCCATGGGTGCCGCTGCTCTTCGGGGCGAGCGTGGGCATCGGCGGGCCCGTGTATGCTGCACTTTATCCGCGGGTCGGCGGAAGGCGCGCCCCACCGCCCGCGCGCGACCTCGCGATCGCGTTCGTCCTGTTCGGCGCGCTCTACTTTTCGACTGGGTTTTTGCCCGCGTCGAGCGGGCCCAAGCTCGCGCTCCTGCTCGTGGGCGCGGCGGTCTTTCACCTGTGGCTCGACCGCACGGTGCAGGGGCTCGCGCTCAGCCTCGGCACCGCGATCGTGGGGCCGTGCGTGGAGGCGAGCCTCGTGCATCTCGGCGCGTTCGAGTACGTGCACCCGGAGGTGCTCGGCGTCACGATTTGGCTGCCCGCGCTCTACCTCTGCTCTGGGCCGGTGCTCGGTCAGCTCTCGCGTCGTGTGCTCCAGCTCGACGCGCCGTCACGCGCGGCCGCGCTCGCGGCGGAGTGAGCGGCGGCGATCCGTCCCGCGAGGCGCATCGTCGTGACGTGCGCCTCGCGCAGAGCGCGCCCGCTTCAGGGGACGAGCACGGTCCCCTTCGCGCCGGGGGTCTCGATTTCGGCGAAGAGATCGCCCTTTTGGAGCCTCCCCACCACGTGCACCGCGCGCACGCCTTCGGCGATCGCGGCGAACGATTCGTCGAGCTTCGGGATCATGCCCTTCGTGACGATCCCGTCGTCGACCAGCTTTCGTTGGTCGGCCTTCGTGATCCGCGTGATCCGCGACGAAGGATCGGCGACGTCGCGGAGCACGCCCGGCACGTCGGTGACGAGCACCAGCGCGGCCGCGTCGAGGAACACCGCGGCGCGGTTCGCGACCACGTCGGCGTTGATGTTGTACACGTTGCCCGCCGCGTCGCCTCCGAGGCACGCGAGCACCGGCACGTAGCCTCCTCCGACCAGGGTCGCGAGCAAATCCTCGCCGAGCCCGGTGACGTCGCCCACGTGCCCGAAGTCGATCGGATCCGGCCCGCCGCCCTCCACGATCCGCGGCGGTCGTTTCGTCGCAGTGACGACGCACGAGCTGGCGCCGTGAAGGCCCACCGGCCGCGCCCCCGCCGCGACGAGCGCGCGGCACAGATCGACGTTCACGAGCCCTGCGACCGTCATTTTCATGACCTCGAGGGTCGCGTCGTCGGTGATGCGGCGGCCGGCGACGATGTTGGGCGTCTGCCCGAGGCGCTTCTGGAGCTCGGTCGCCTGCGGACCGCCGCCGTGCACGACGACCACCGGGCGTGATCGAGAAAGCTCGGCGATATCCGAGCAAATCGCAGATAGGTAAGCTCCCTTGACGACCTCGCCGCCGAGCTTCACGACGACGGCGCGGCCCTTCTCGATTGTGCTCACGGGTACCCGCCCGGATCTTCGAGCGAGAGGCGCTCGTCGAGCCCGAGGATCAGGTTCATCGACTGGATCGCCTGCCCGGCGCCGCCCTTGATGAGGTTGTCCGTCGCCGCGAAGCACGCGACCACGGAGTGACCTGGCTCCGCGGTGTCGCTCCCGACCTCGATCCCGACCTCCGCGTAGTTCGTACCCGAGACGGCGACCACCTCCGGGAGGCGCTTTTGCGGCACCCGGACGAACGGCTCGTTTTTGTAAAAATCCTTGTAGAGCGCAAGGAGCTCGTCCTTCTTCGCGTCCTTCACGTGGGCGAAGCAGGTCACGAAGATGCCGCGCGAGAGGGGCGCGCTGACGGGCACGAAGCGGAGCGCGAGATCCTTGGCCCCTGCTTCTTCGAGGGTCTGCACGATCTCGGGGATGTGCTGGTGATCGAGCGGCTTGTAGGTGCGTAGGTTCACCGCGCGCACGGGGTGGTGGGTGCCCGCGCTCGGCGCGATGCCGCTCCCAGAGGAGCCCGTGATCCCGACCACCTCGACCGGGCCGGAGAGGAGCCCACGCTTCGCGAGGGGGAGCAGCGCGAGCTCGATCGTGGTCGCGAAGCAACCAGGCGATGCCACGTAGCGCGCGGCCTTGATGCGCTCGCGGTGGAGCTCCGGCAAGCCGTACACGAAGGTGCCCGCGAGCTTCTCGGGGCAGGGGTGGTCGGCGTGGTAATAACGCTTGTAAACGGCGGGATCGCGGAGCCTGAAGTCACCGGAGAGGTCGACGATCTTCGCCCCCGAGGCGAGCAGCTCCGGCATCTTCGTGGCCGAGACTTTGTGCGGCAAGCCGAGGAGCACCACGTCCATGCCCTTCGCCGCGTCGGCGGGCGAGAGCCCCTCGAACACGAGGTCGGTTCGGCCCTCGAGGTTCGGGTGCGCGGCCGAGAGCGGCTCGCCGATGAAGTCGACCGAGGCGACGCGCGCGACCTCGACCTCGGGGTGAAGAAGGAGCCTCCGAATGAGCTCGCCGCCGCCGTACCCACTGCCGCCAATGACGGCCGCCTTGAAACGTTTTGCCATGGTGGGGCGCAGCTTAGCAGCCCGCACCGTCGCGTCGTCGTCTCCGTCGCCCCCCGCGCGGCGGGCCTCTTGGTGCGGCGCGACAGCGATTTACCGCAGTTTATGGCCAACCCGCGTCGGCGGCGGACGACGAGGTGCGGCGTTCTTCGCTTCCTGCGTCATCGACGCTGACGTAAGGGCGGAGGTTCTCTATCCTGAGGATGTCCACGGAGAAGGAGCTGCTTATGTCTTCCCAGGTCGGAGCGCGCGGGGTCGGTCCCGCGACCGCACGGTCGTCGTCGCGGTCGCGTCGTCGCGTGCGCGTGACATCGTCGCAAACGAGCGCGCGTCGCGGCCTCGCATCGCGGGCGCGCTGAGTGGCCTCGTACGATCACACCCGCGGGGAAATCGTCCTCCGCATCGTCTACGACGGCCTCGGCACCGCCGGGAAGACGACGAACCTGAAGATGCTCCACGCCGCCTTCTTGAGCCGCGCGATGGGCGAGCTCGTCACGCCGGACGAGAGCAAGTCGGGGCGCACGTTGTTCTTCGATTGGCTCGAGCTCGACGTCGGCTTCGTCGGCGATTGGCGCGTGCGATGCCAAGTCATCAGCGTGCCGGGGCAGTTCGTCTACGCCCACCGAAGGTTCCATCTCCTCCGCGAGATCGACGGCGCGGTGCTCGTCTGCGACAGCACCGAGAGCGGCGTCGAGCAGGGGGCGATCGCGATGACGTTCCTCCGCCAAGCGCTCGAGAGCTTGGGCGGCGCGGCGGTGCCGATCGTGCTCCAGGCGAACAAACAAGACCGCGACGGCGCGCTCCCCCCCGAGGAGGTCGCGCGTCGCATGCCGTTCGAGGCCGAGGCGGTCGTGCCGGCCGTCGCCTCCACCGGCGACGGGGTGCGCTTGACCCTCTTTCGTGTCCTCGACCTCGCGCGTTCGCGGGTGCGCGAGCGGCTCGCGGGAGGCGACCCGCGCACCGATCTCCCGCCGCGGACCGAGTCGGCAGAGGCGCTCCATGCCGCGCTCCTCAGCTCGGAAGAGGCGGGAGACTCCACCGATCTCGTCGACGCGCTCGAGAGCGCGATGGCGCTCGTAAAATAGGGCCGTTCGCGCGCGGCTGGTGCACCGCCGCGGTCACTCTGCGGCGTTCGCGAGGGCCTCGTCCTCGTCGCGAAAGGTCCGCGCCGAGCTCGTGGCTTCGGTCGCCTCGGGCGCCATCGTGCCCATGATCCAATCGAAGAGCGGGAGCGTGACGTTGAAGTTGTACCGCTGCATGTTCTTCGGATCGTGGTGCGCGGCGTGGTGCTTGCGCATGAACCGGATGAGCGGGTTGCCGCCGATCGGGTGGTCCTCCGGCAGGTGGTACGCGAGGTGGGACAGCTCGTAGGTCGCCATGTACGCCCCGGAAGTGGCGAGCATGAGCCAGCCCGCGTTCGCGCCGAACAGCTTCCCTGCGAGCACCGCGCCCGGGATCGAGCCGACCACCGACCCGAGCACGCCGATCGCCGGGATGAGCACGAGACGGAGCTCCTTCGTGGCGCGGAGGGCCATGTCGTCCTCGACGAAGACCACGTGGTGAAGCGGCGTGTGACGATCGAAGAGCTCCGCGA
>JAAFHV010000127.1:7619-26826 GCA_013297655.1 Myxococcales bacterium
GCGAAGGGCCAGACGCGCTTGTGGAGGATCTTCTTGTGCACGCGCCACTCGAACCCGTTCGCGATCACGAAGCCCGCCGCCGGCACCAAGATCGCCTCGAGCGCGGTCACGTTCGAGAGCTTCGAGAGGGCGAGCGCCACGGTGCCCGCGCCGATGCCCACGGTGGCGAGCAGGTGGCCGAGCGGCGAGTACCACGACGGGATCTCGTCGACCGCCTCCTGCCGGACCTTCGCGCGGTGCGCCTCGAACGCCGCCTCGCTCTTCTTCGCGGAGCTCTCCGAACGCGGGACCTTGGATGTCGTCGTGTCGTTCATGTCGTAAACTATGAATTCTGTAAAAACAGAACGCAAGCTCTTCTTGCGCATAAACGCACTTTTTTCCAATCAGGATGAGCGGCTCGGGCACGAGCGGGGCGGTAGGATGCGAGCCATGCCCGCCCCCGCAGACGACGCGCTTCGTTACCTCCGTGATCACGAGCCGCGCATGCGTGAGCGTCTCGCGGAGCTCGTCGAGGAGAACTCGTTCACCGACAACCCCGACGGCGGGCGCAAGGTCGCGAAGCTGCTCGAGGACACGTTCGCGATCGCGGGCGTCACCGGCCGTCGCATCGCCTCGCCGCGGTTCGCCGATCATCTGGTCTTCGCGAGTGAAGGAAAAGCGGGCGCTCCGCCAATCGCTCTCGTGGGCCACCTCGACACGGTGTTTCCGCCCGGCACGTTCGAGGGCATCAAGAAGGACGGCGATTTGCTCCGCGGTCCGGGCGTGCTCGACATGAAGGGCGGCCTCGTCGTCGTCGCGTGGGCGCTCCGTGCGGTCGCGGAGACGGTGGGCCTCGCCGCGATCCCGAGCCTCCGTGTCGTCATCGTCGCGGACGAAGAGGTCGGCTCTCCCGAGGGCCAAGGCATCCTCCGCGAGACCATCGCGGGCGCTTCCTCGTGCCTCGTGTTCGAGGCCGGCCGGAAGGGCGATCTCGTCATCACGCGCCGCAAGGGCACCGGCGGCATGACCGCGACCGCGCACGGAAAAGCGGCGCACTCCGGCAACGCCCACAAAGAGGGCGCGAACGCGATCTGGGCCCTCGCGCGCTTCGTGGAGGCGGCACAAAACCTCACCGACTACGGGCGCGGCGTCACCGTCAACGTGGGCAAATTCACTGGCGGCCAAGGCAAGAACACGGTCCCCGACGAAGCGCGCGCCGAGATCGATCTCCGCTTCGAGACGCGCGAGGACGGCGAGGCCCTCGAGCGCGCGATCCGCGCCGCCGCCGCCCTCGCCGCCGAGAGTGTGCAAGGTACACGTATCGAGCTGACCGGCGGGGTAGGCCGTCTGCCCCTCGAGCGCACCGCGGCGAGCGTGAGCCTCATGGAGAGCTACCTCGCGTCCGCGCGCTCGGTCGGGCTCGGGTCCGGCGAAGCGCCGCTCATCGGCGGGGGCTCCGACGCGAGCACCTCGAGCGCGATGGGCATCGCGTCGATCGACGGTCTCGGCCCGCGCGGGATCGGGTTTCACACGAAGGACGAGCAAATCGAGGTCGCGACGTTGCTGCTCAAAGCGCAGGCGCTCGCCCGCTTCCTGATCGCGCAGGCCACCGCGTGAGCCGCGACCCACGGATCCTCGTTCGCTGGGTGTCGGAGGGTTCGATGAAGACGCGTGCGTTGAGCGGAGTGGGCGGAGCGTTGGTCCTCGGCGGGGCGGCGGTGCTGCTCGCGGGCTGCCCCCACGAGTCCGATTACGTGCCGCCGATCGCGGTCTCCCCCGGTGTGTCCGGGCGCATGGGCCTCATCCAGCGCCGCAGCGGCCAAGACGACAAACCCGCGCCCGGTGCGAAGCCGAACGCCGCTCGCGCGCACGTCATGACCAAGGGCCAAGAGCTCGGCGGCACGAACGCGATCGGGCGCGCCGGCGACATCGTGCTCGAGAACGACGAGGTCGTGTTCGTCATCGACCGCATCGGCGCGGGCGCGGGCTTCGCCGAGTCGGGGGGCAACCTGGTCGACGCCGCCGACGCCAAAACGCGAAAGGACGAGCTCGGCCAGATGTTCTCGTTCTTCGGTCTTTTTCCGCGCCAAGCCGTGTACGAGCAGCTCACGTTCCGCGACGAACAAGACGGCGGCGCGCTCGTCGAGGTGAAGGGGAAGGAGCTCTACGACCCTTCGCTCGAGGTCACGACCACGTACCACCTCGCCGCCGGCGATCGCGCGATCCTCGTGCGGACCGCGATCGTGAATCGCGGAAAAACCGCGTCGCTGCTCGAGGGCCTCGGCGACGCCGTGCAGTGGGGAATGACCGAGAAAATCGCGCCCGGGAAAGAGCGAAGCTTCAAGGGGCCGGCGGAGGGCACGTTCGTCGGCGGCCTCGGGATCGAGACCAGCTACGCGCTCACCTCGACCGACGGGCACGTCGTGTCGATGAGCGGCGCGACCTGGACCGACACGTTCCAGGAGAAGAACGTGACGATCGCGGCGGGCGGTCAAGTCGCGTACGAGCGCGTCTTTCTCGTCGGAGCGCGCGGCGATCGATCGAGCCTCCTCGCGGAGCTCGTGAAGACCTCCGGCGGCGACGTGGGCACCCTCTCCGTGAAGCTGCGCGGTCCGAAGGGCGAGATCCCGGCCCCTCTCGGCGCCCGCGTCTCCCTCCGCACCGCAGACGATCACGAGGTCCTCGACATCGTGGGCCAGGGGCGCGCGACCGTGATCGGCGAGGTGCCGCCCGGGAATTATTTGGTCACGTACGGCGGTGGGGTAGGGCGCACCGCGCGCGGCGCGAAGGTGCCGGCCGTGGTCGCGAAGGGCAAGACGTCCGAGGTCACGATCGACGTGAGCGAGCCCGGCGATCTCGCCTTCGTGTGCGAAGATCCCGCGAAGGCCTCCGTCCCTTGCAAGGCGACGGTGCTCGGCGTCGCGCCGACCGACACCCCGAACTTCGGTCCTCGGCACCGTTCGGGACCCGCAAAAAATAGGATCACGAGCGAGACTGGGCACGGTGAGGTCAGGCTCGCGCCGGGCACGTACGACATCGTCTTGTCGCGCGGCCCGGAGTACTCCATCGCTCGCGCGCGCGCGGTGGTGAAAGAGGGAGAGACCACCCGCGTCGAGGGGGTGCTCGAGCGTGTCGTCGACACCACCGGTTTCCTCGCCGCCGATCTCCACCAGCACTCCATGCTCGGCGCCGATGCCCCCGTCGGAAAACGCGATCGTGTGATCGCCAACGCCGCCGAGGGGGTCGAGATCGCGATGACGACGGAGCACAACATCGTCGCGGATCTGTCCGGGATCGTGAAGGATCTCGCCCTCGGCGACGTGCTCGTCCACGTCCCGGGGGACGAGGTCACCACCGACGCGCAGAAGCTCCCGTTCGGTCACTTGAACGTGTTCCCGCTCGTCGAGGATCTCACCAAGCCGCGCGGTGGGGCCTTCGCGATCCGCGGAAAGCTCGCGAAGGACGTCGTCGCCGAGGCGCGCGCGCTCCCGTTTCCGGTCGTCGTCCAGGTGAACCACCCGCGGTCGGGGCGCACGGGTTATTTCGACGCGCTGAAGCTCGACCGAAAGACCGGCGTCGGCACCGGCGACGGGTACACGACCGACTTCGACACGCTCGAGGTCTGGAACGGGCGCGACGTCCAGCAGCGCGACAAGGTCATCGACGACTACCTCTCGCTGCTCGCGGCGGGCCGACCCGTCACGCCCACTGCGAGCACCGACACTCACGGCGTCGTCGGCGAAGAGCCCGGTTATCCGCGCACCATGATCCGCTCCCCGCGCGACAAAGATCTCGGCGCGTGGGACGCCGCGCGTACCCAAGAGCTCGTGAAAGAGCTCCGCGCCGGCCGCTCCACCGTGCTCACGAACGCGCCGTTCCTGCGCGTATCCATCGACGGCAAAAGCCCCGGCGACGTCGCGCGAGCTCCGCGCGGCAGCAAAGTCCAGGTCCGCGTCCACGTCGAAGCCGCGGCCTGGGTCGACGTGACCCACGTCGGCTTCATGCTCGCCAAGGGGGGACCTTCCCGCAAAGACGGCCAGGCGAAGCGAGAGCACGAGCCCGTCGAGACTGTGCTCACCACCCTCAAAGACGCGCGCGGCAAGCCCGTCTACGGGTGCGACGGCAAGGTGTGCAAAGCCGATCTCGTGCTCACCACCACCGTCACCGAGGACGACGCGATCGTGGTCTACGCGCGCGGCATCCGCGAGCTCACCGAGGTCCTCGACGGCGCGAGCGACGAGCTTCGTCCGTTCGCGCTCACGTCCGCGATTTTTCTCGACGCGGACGGCGACGGCAAGGCCCTCGGCCGTTGAGCGTGGTGGGCCGTTCGCGCTTCGTCGAACGCGGCTCGAACGCGAGCGGTCTCTCGACGCACGGCCCGTGGTAGCTCTCGGCCATGGGAAAACCTCTCGTCCTTTCGTACGCCGCCTGCAGCACGTGCAAGAAGGCCCTCGCGTGGCTGAAGACACGCGCGATCGAGGTCGACGTTCGCGCCATCGTGGACGATCCGCCACGACCGAAAGAGCTCGACGTGTGGATGCCGCGTAGCAACCTGCCGGCCAAAAAATGGCTCAACACCAGCGGCCAGAGTTACAAGGCGCTCGGGGGCAAGGCCACGTTCGACGGCGTGACGGACGAGCGGATCGCCGCGTTCCTCGCCGGGGACGGCAAGCTCGTGAAGCGCCCGGTGCTCGTCGACGGCGACACGGTGCTCGTCGGCTTCGACGAGGCAGCCTACGGCGCCCACTTCGGCCCCGCCAAGGCGACCGCGAAGGCCACCGAGCCTTCCGCGAAGCCAACCAAGCCCATCACGAAGCCCGCCAAGGCGACCGCGAACCCCGCCAAGAAGAAGGCCTGAGTGGGCCGCCTCCGGGGCCTCGTCGTTTCGCGACGCGATTCCTCTTGAGGTAGCGCTGCAACGCGTTTATGTTCCGCCCGCCTTCGCCGAAACGCGAGGCGGATCGGGGCGTAGCGCAGCCTGGTTAGCGCACTAGACTGGGGGTCTAGGGGTCGGAGGTTCGAATCCTCTCGCCCCGACAGGGTCTGAAGGCTAAGCCTTCGGACCTTTTCGGTTTTTGTCGTGCCTACTCGACGCGGAGGGAGGGCACGAAGGTCATGACGGAGCGTGCGTCGTCGATCCTGCGCACCGTCGCGGTGGTCGGCTCGACGAGCACTCGCGTGTCGAGCCTCGCGACGCTCTGGAGGCGCGAGCCTCGCGTCGCGCGGCCCCTCGCGTCGCTCTCTAGGCCTCGGACGTGCACGACCTCGCACCACGCGCCGTCGACCTCGATCGGCTCGCCGGCGCGAAGGGCGCCTTGGAAGAGGCCGCGTCCGCCGACCGCGGGGTAGAGGAGGCCGGGCACGGTGCACGAAGCCCCCATCGTGACTCCCGTCAGCGTCGCGATCGCGATCGCGAGCTCGGGCCCATCTCCGATACGCCCGAGCTCGACCGGCAGAATCGTCGCCCGCGCGCCGTCCCACGCGAGCGACACCTCGGTCCCGTCGTGGGCCCGGGTCCACAGGTCGAGCCGTCCTCCCCGGACGAAGCGGGTTCGCAACGAGAGACAGAGCATCGCCCCGCCGTGCCCGTCGCGGACGACCACCGTGCCCTCGTCCTCGTAGGTCCTCGCGTCGCGGTACGTCCGAAGGACCCGTGCGACCAGCGCGGCGACGTCGGCCATGGAGCGAGGGTACCGCGCGCACTTGCGAGCGGGAAGGCGCTCTTTTGCGCGCCTTACGCCCGGATTTGCTTCACGGCGGCGGTCACGTCTTTTCCGTTCGCGTCGACGCCCTCGGCTTTCAGGGCCTTCATCGCGATGCCGGTCGCGGCGCCGTCGTTGGGGGCCTTCTTCAGATCGTCCCGCTTCGACTCCAGCTTGGCGACGATCTCCTCTACAGAGAGCGTCTTGGGGAGGAGGGAGCCGAGGACCACGAGCTCCGCCTCGAGGGTGGCCTTGTCTTCGGCGTTGGTGGTCTGCACGGCGGTCTCGGTGATCGACTTCACGAGCTTGCGGACGATCGCGAGGGCGGCGTCGTCGCTCTCTTGTGCGCCTTCGCGCGCCTCGCCGGTCTGGATGTCGCCGAGGGCGACCCGGAGGACCTCCTTCTCGACCTTGTTGCCGTCCTTCATGGCCTGCTTGATGCGCCGCGCGATCTCGTCCTTCAACATGCGGCGCATCATGCAGAAGAACGGGCTCGGGCGCGAGGTCCGGAGCGGCGCGAGGCGCGGTGGCGAGAGGAGTGGGCGGGGCCCTAGGCACGAGGAGGGCCGCTTCCAAAAGGAGAGCCGCTGCTCTCGCGAACAGCGGCTCTCGGTTTCAAAGGCGGAAACCCGCTATTTTCTAGGTGCTTCGGCGGCGCTCACCTTGACCGACTCGGACTCGGCGGTGACCTTCGCCGCGAGGCGCATCCGGTCCCGGGAGAGCCTTCGTCCGGCCTCCGAGGTGCACGTCCCGGCGGCATAGACGGCGAGGCGGTCTTCCTTCGGGTACCCGGCGCACGCCTTCCTCGAGCCCCGAAGCTGGCGGAGCGCCGCCCGGGTGCACTTGGTGATGTCGGCCGCCACGTCCTCCCCGCTCCACCCCTCCGAGGTGCGGGTCCCGCCGGGCAAATGAAGCTGAAACGCACAAAAACTGGTCGCTTTTCCTCCATGGAAATCCCCACGGGCAGCCGGCGCGAAGTTCGACTCCCGAAGGGCGACCGCCACGAGCAGGCTCTGCTCTTCGCGGTCGGGGGTGGCGTCTGCGATGGCCTCGGCGAGAGCCCATCGCGAACGGACGTCGGCTTCCCCCCGGGCCGGCAGAAACTTGAGCATGGTCAGCAACAGCAAAAGTGAGGTCACGAGCCCCCATATACGTTTGGGGGCTCCGGGCCGCAAGCCTTTTGGGGGGATCGGCCCATGGGCGTGTCCCTCGGGGCGCGTGCCCCAAGCGGAGAGCACGTACGCGTGGGGCACGCTTTGGTAGCGTTCGGCGCATGGAAGGCAAAGTTGCGTTGATCACCGGGGCGTCGGCTGGAATCGGGCTCGCGCTCGCGAAAAAGCTGTGCGCGCGAGGGGCGAGGGTGGCCCTCGTCGCCCGCACGAAGGAGAACTTGGACAAGGCCGTCGCGCTCCTCGGCCCGGACCGCGCGATGGCCTTCCCGTGCGACGTGAGCGATCTCGTGGCGCTCGAAGCGCTGCCCAAGAAGGTGCGCGAGGCGATGGGGCGGCTCGACATCCTCGTGAACAACGCGGGCGTGAACCACCGTGGGAGCATCGCGAAGCACTCGCCGGCGGCGCTCGCGGAGATCGTGACGACGAACCTGACCGCGCCGATCGTGCTCACCCGCGCGGCCTACGACGAGCTGTCCAAGGGCGGCTCGGTCGTGCACGTCGCGAGCATCGCGGGCATGGTCCCGGTGCCGGGGGAGGCCACGTACTCGGCGTCCAAGGCGGGGCTCCGCGCGTTCGCCCGCGCCTCGGCGGAGGACCTCGAGCAGCGAGGGGTGCACTCGGGGATCGTTTCGCCGGGTCCAGTCGACACCGGGTTCTTCGGGGACGTGTCCGAGGTGCCGGACATCGTGTTCTCGCAGCCGATGTCGACCGCGGACGAGGTCGCGGACGCGGTCATCGAGTGCATCGACACGCGCGCGGAGGAGATCGCGATCCCAGCGCGCTCGGGGCGTTTGGCCACCGCCGCCTATCTCTTTCCGAAGCTCTCCGCCGCCCTCCGCGGTCCGCTCGGGAAGAAGGGAGCGAAGGCAAAGGCCGCCTACATGGCGAAAAAGGGCGCGCGCTGACCTCGGCGATGATTTGGGAGGAGCAATCGTTCGACTTCGGGTTAGGGTTCTCGCCAAAGAGGCCTACGTGAGCGTGACCCCGACCGACCTTCGCAACATCCCCCTGTTCTCGGAAATCTCGGACACGCACCTCGCGGAGCTGCTCGCGACGCTCTCGCGAAAAAGCTTTCCGAAAGGCCACGTGCTCTTCCGCGAGGGCGACGTGCCCGCCGAGTTGCTCCTCCTCGCCAAAGGCGACGTGAGCCTCACCGAGGGGAGCACCCAACGCTTCCTCCTTCACCCGCTCGCGCCGATCGGCGAGCTCGGCTCGGTGATGGGCATCCCGCGCAGCAGCACCGCCGTCGCGGAGACCGCGATCGAGGTCTACGCGATCGAGGTCGGCAAGCTCCGCCAGTTCTTCGACCGCCACGCCGAGATCGCGACCCCGTTTTATCGGAACCTCCTCGGCGTCGTCAGCGAGAAGGTGCTCCGCGATCGCCGCCGGCTGGAGGAAATCCGGTCGAACGTCATTCGTACCCAAAAGGCGATGAAGAAGCTGCGCGACGTGGTCCTCGAGGCCCCGGAGACGCCGATCTCGAAGCCGGTGTGCGATCGCCTCGACGAGCTCATCGAGCAAAATCGTCGCGCCCACTACCGCGTCGCGCCGGTGCCCGCGCTCCCCGCGCACCTCCGCTTGGACGACAAATCCACCGTCACGATCGTCGACATGTCCGACGCGTACCTGAAGCTCGAGGGCGCAAAAGAGAAGGTCGCGCCGAAGGGCGATCTCGTCGCCGTGCTCGTGCTCCCGTCGCGCGAGATCCTCGTCAGCGGCAAGGTGCAGCGCTCCGGGAAAGACGGCATCGTGGTGAAGCTCGACGTCCTCATCGACGAGTACCACTCCGCCCTCGAAGATTACGTCACCCGCCTCCAGATGCTCGATTACGTGGTCTGATGCGTCGTCGCGCGCGGTCGCGTGGTCTTCGTGGGCTCCTTTGGGAGCTGCCGCAGACCACGCTCGGCGCCGGTGCGTTCGCGCTTCTCACTCTCGCCGGCCAAGTCACGGAACGAAGGCTCGCGCGTGGACGCGTGTTCGTTCGCACGCAGATGGGGCTCGGAGTGAGCCTCGGCCACTTCGTGTTTCACACCGACGTGGACAGCCCGTTCGTCCCGGTTGGACGCGAGAACGTCGACCACGAGTACGGCCACGCGGTGCAATCGCGAAGGCTCGGGCCGCTGTATTTGCCGCTCGTGGGCCTGCCGTCGGTGCTGCGGGTCGGCTACGCGATCGGCCATCGCGCCGTCACCGGAGAGCGTTGGGCGGGGTACTACCGGGGCTGGCCGGAGGCCCAAGCCGACAAGCTCGGCGGAGTCGACGCCAAGCTTCGCCCGCGCCCCTGATCGCGGTCCGAGCGACCGCGGTCACGGTAAGCCTTGGGTCGGCGAGACAGCTCCGGAGGGCGGCGTGGCCCTCCGGAGGTGCGTGCATCATGCAGCTTTCGCGGTCTTCGGCTTCGTCGGGACGGTGAACGCCTTCCGAAACGCGCCGTGCTTCCAGCGGAGCCAGAACAAGACCGCGGCGAGGGTCGTCTCGGCGACGAAGCCGATCCAACCGCCGAGCGCGCCCATGTGCATGCGCTTGCCGAGCACGTACGCCGCGGTCGGGATGCACGACCACGTCACGAAGATGCCGATCATCGCCACGCCGTTCACGTCCTTCGCGCCGCGGAGCGCCCCGCGGAGCACGATGTTCGCGGCGTCGAGGAGCTGGAACACGGCGGCCACCCACAAGAGGCGCGTCGCCACGTTCGAGACTCCCGAATCGCTCGTGAAAAACCGAGAGATCATGCCGCCGGCGAGGGCGAACCCGACCCCGCAGACCGCCATGAACGACATGCCGAGCCACAGGCCCGACGTGACCGCGAGGTCCGCCCGTTCGAGGCGTTTTTCCCCGAGCGAGCGACCGACGAGGATGCTCGTCGCCTCCGAGATCGCGATCCCCGGCAAGAACGACACGCGGATCGTCGCGAGCGCGATTTGGTGGGCGGCGATCTCGGTCGATCCGAGCGAGCCCAAAATCGCGGTGAACGTGCTGAACGCCAAGAGCTCACCGGCGAACTGAAGGCCGGTCGGAATGCCGAGGATCGCGACGTCGACGAGCGCCTGCCGAAGCGAGAGCGGAGAGCGCTTCAGGCTCTTCTTTTCGTCGCGGAGGAACAGGTACCCGAGCACGAGGAGCTCGAGGTTCTCGGTCGCGGCGGTGGCGTATCCCGCGCCCGCCACGCCGAGGGCAGGGAGCCCGAGCTTGCCGTACACCAGCATCGTCGCGAGGGTCGCGTTCACCACGTTGCCGCCGATGCCCACGATCATCGTGAGCTTCACGTCCCCGATCGCCTGCCGGTGCTGGATGAGCGCGGCGACGGCGCACGTGGCCGGAGCGCCGTAGGAGAGCGCGCGTAAGAAGCTGGCGGCGTACGGCACAATCGCTTCGTCGGCGCCGACGAGGCGGAGCACGGGGGCGGTGTCGCGCATCGCGAGGGCGACGAGCGACCCGTACACGATGCCCATGAGCACGCCGGCGCGCGCATAGGAGAACCCACGCTCGACCGAGCCTTCCCCGAGGGCGTGGCTCGACCGCACCTTGACCGCGCGCATGGTGCCGTACGCGAGGGCGTAGAGCAGGTACATGAACGTCGTGCCGAGGCCCACGCCACCGAGCGCGCTCGCGCCGAGGCCGCCGACGATCTTGGTGTCGACGAGGCCGAGCGCCGTCTCGCCGAGCATGGCCGCCGCGATGGGCCACGCGAGCGAAACGAGCTCACCGAACATGGAACGAAAGGGGGAAGGTCGCTTGCCGGAAGGACGCGAGGGACGCCCGGAAGCGACCCTTCGTTTGCGCCGATAATGTATCGATTTCATGGTGATCCCTACGCTGAACGTTGCGAGCCGAAGTCACGAGCCCCTCGAGGCCACCGGAGTTGGTCTCCGGTTCCTTCGAGGGGCTCGCGAGCTCGGCGTGAACCGTGGCGGGCGAGGGAACCGAGACTCAGCGCAGAACGCCACCACACGCGGCGACGTCGGCCATGAACGTGTGGAGGGAACGCTGAATCATCGACGCTCTTTCTGACATCCGCGACGCGCCTCGTCAAGAACGTCTCCCCACGATCGTCGTGTGCGATCGCAACGAGGCCTATCTTTCTCGACTGAGCTCGCGAACGAACGAAGCCGCGTTCGGACCGTCGGATGCTCTCGCGTCGACGCGGCGGGGCTTTGCGAAATCGCGGAACGCCGGACACGAAACGCTCGTGCGCGGTCGGACCTTTTGCGTCGCGAAGGCGTGGACTAGGCTCGCGCGCCATGGCTCACATCGCTCCCCTCACGCCGCTTCGCTACGACACCACCAAGGTCGAGCTCGAGAAGGTCGTCGCGCCTCCGTACGACGTCATCTCGGCCGAGCAGCGGGAGGAGCTGTGTGCGCGCGATCCCGAGAACGTGGTGCGCTTGATTTTGCCCGAGGGCGAGGGCGACACGAAGTACGCGAACGCCGCGAAGATCTTCGCCGGCATGCGCGAGCGCGGCGTGCTCGTGCGCGACGACGAGCCGGCGTACTACCGCTACGACCAGACCTTCACCGCGCGCATCGCGGGAGGCGAGCCTCGGGTGATCACGCGGAAGGGATTCTTGGCGGCGGTGAAGCTCGCTCCCTTCTCGGACCGGATCGTGCTCCCCCACGAGCGAACCCTCTCCGGGCCAAAAGAAGATCGCCTGAAGCTCTTCCGCGCGACCCGCACGAACCTCTCTCCCGGGTTCATGCTCTACCGCGACGAGAAGCTCGAGCTCGACGCCGCCCTCGATCGCCGCACGATCCTCGGCGAGCTCTCCACCCCCGAGGGCGTGAAGCACGTGCTCTCGAAGGTGACCGACAAAGAAGCGATCCGCGCCATCACCGCCAAGATCGCAGAGAGCTCGCTCCTGATCGCGGACGGCCACCACCGCTACGAGACCGCGGTCCGTTACGGACAGGAAATTTCGGAGGCGAACCCCAACGCGCCAGCGAACGCGGAGCACCGATTTTTCATGGCGTTCCTCTCCAACGGCGACGATCCGAACCTGGTCGTGCTCCCGACCCACCGCCA
This sequence comes from Myxococcales bacterium, assembly GCA_013297655.1. Lineage (GTDB taxonomy): Bacteria > Myxococcota_A > Polyangia > Polyangiales > Polyangiaceae > JAAFHV01. Next base: position 19,493 of record JAAFHV010000127.1, read on the forward strand.
CGCGCACTCGCTCACCGGGTTCTCGTTCGACACGCTTCTTTCCCGTGCGAAAGATCTCTTCGACGTCACCATGCTCGGCACGAAGGACACGAGCGAGATGCTGCGTGACCTCGACCGTGTCGGCAAAGCGGGGCCGAGCTTCGTCGCGCTCGCGCCCGATGGCCGCGCGGCGCTCCTGTGCCTGCGCTCGGACGCGAGCCTCGCCACCCACCCCGCGTTGCAAGGTCTCGTGCCCGCGCTGCAACGCTCGGACATTGCCGTGCTTCACGGCACCTTGCTCGAGACGCTCTGCGGCATCACCAAAGAAATGCAGGCCGCGAAGTCGAACCTCTACTACCCGCAAGATGCCGAGAAGGCGTTCGCCGAGCTCCGCGGTGGCAAAGGCGACGTGCTCTTCCTGATGAACCCGACCCCCGCAAAGGTGGTCCGCGACGTGGCCGAAGCTGGCGAGGTCATGCCTCAGAAATCCACGTTTTTCTTCCCGAAGGTGCTCACCGGCCTCGCGATCCACACCCTCGATCCGTCGCGTACGGTCGGCTGAATCCGCCACGAGGCGGGCCGTCCTTACGGCAGGGCCTTCCGCGAAGGGGAGGGGCACCTTACGTTCCCCGGAATCCTCTCAGCCCGTTCCGGCACAATCCCTTGATCTTTTTCGCCGATTCAAGGGATCATGAACGGCCAAGCGACGCATCGTTCCCGCTTCTTTCACGCTCCTTGCACCAGCTCTTTCGTTGCCGACGTGTCTCGTAGTGTCGAGCGCGCGGCACATCCTGGCGGCCGTGCCGCCCGAGAGGTCACCCCACCATGTCGGAAAAAAAGGCTCCCACGCCGCCGCGCGACAAGGACGACGAGCCGATCACCTTCGGCGACGAGCTTCCCGTGCTCCCCATCCGGAACGCCGTGCTCTTCCCGGGCAACGTCGCTCCTTTCGACGTGGGCCGTGAGAAATCCGTGGCTCTCGTCGAGGACGTCGACAACTTCTCGTCGCCCGTCATCGCGATTTTTGCCCAAAAAGATCCCTCGACCGACGATCCGGGCGCCGACGATCTCCACGCCGTGGGTTGCGCCGCGCGCGTTCTCAAGGCGCTGAAGCACAGCTCCGGCAACTACTCGCTCATCCTCCAGGGCATCGTCCGTATCCGCCTCGACGAGGTCACGCAGACCGGCCCCTACCTCAAAGCCAAAGTGCAGCGGCTCGACGAGCCGGTCACCGAGGACGACGAGGCCGAGGCCCTCAGCATGAGCCTTCGCGACATCGCGAAGCAGGTCATCCAGCTCATGCCGGAGCTGCCCCGTGAAGCGGGCTCGCTCATCGATTCGATCCAAGCCCCGGGCGCCCTCGCCGACCTCGTCGCCGCGAACCTGGACGCGCCGGTCGAAGAGAAGGCCCAGCTCCTCGAGACGGTCGACGCCAAAGAGCGCATCCGCAAGGTGCTGAAGCTCCTCACGCGCCAGCTCGAGATCTTGAAAATGCGCGAGCGCATCAACTCCCAAATCAAGGAGGAGATGGGCAAAAACCAGCGCGAGTACGTGCTTCGTCAGCAGCTCAAGGCCATCAAGGAAGAGCTCGGCGAGGACGACGGCGATCAGGGCGATCTCGACGGGCTCGAGGATCGCATCTCCAAGGCGAACCTCCCGACCGAGGCCGAGCAGGTCGCGAAGAAGCAGATCAAGCGCCTCCGCAACATGCAGGTCGGCTCGGCGGAGTACACCGTCGTCCGCACCTACCTCGACTGGATTTTGGACGTGCCCTGGCACCTCCAGACCGCGGACAACCTCGAGATCGCGGCGGTGCGCAAAGTCCTCGACGAGGATCACTACGGCCTCGAGAAGGTAAAAAAGCGCATCCTCGAGTACCTCGCCGTCCGCAAGCTGAAGAAGGACAAAAAAGGCCCGATCCTTTGCCTCCTCGGGCCGCCCGGTGTCGGCAAGACCTCGCTCGGACGCAGCATCGCGCGCGCCTTGGGACGCAAGTTCCACCGCATGTCGCTCGGCGGCGTGCACGACGAGGCGGCCATCCGTGGTCACCGTCGTACCTACGTCGGCGCGCTGCCCGGCCAGATCATCCAAGGCATGAAGAAGGTCGGGACGATCAACCCGGTCATCATGATGGACGAGGTCGACAAGCTCGGTCACGACTTCCGTGGCGATCCCGCCGCGGCCCTCCTCGAGGTCCTCGACCCCGAGCAGAACAACACCTTCGCCGACCACTACCTCGAGATCCCCTACGACCTCTCGAACGTGATGTTCATCGCGACGGCGAACGTGGCCGATCCGATCCCCGCGCCCCTCCGCGACCGCATGGAAATCCTGGAAATCCCGGGTTACACGCGCCGCGAGAAGCTCGCGATCGCGCGCCAGCACTTGCTCCCGAAGCAGATCGAAGAGCACGGCATCACCAACCAGACCGCGACCGACGGCACGGCTCTCCTCGAGATCCGCGATCCCGCAGTCGAGATCATCATCGACGGCTACACCCGCGAAGCTGGCGTTCGTACCCTCGAGCGTCAGGTCGCGAGCGTCATCCGTGGCGTCGCGGTCAAGGTGGCCGAGGGCGACCTCACCGCCCGCCGCATCGAGACCGAGGACCACGTCCGCGAGTTCCTCGGACCGACCCGCTACACCAGCGACGTCGCCGAGCGCACCAGCGAGACCGGCGTTTGCACCGGCCTCGCGTGGACCTCGGTCGGCGGCGAGATCCTCTTCATCGAGGCGACCCGCATGTACGGCTCGGGCAAGCTCCAGCTCACCGGGCAGCTCGGCGACGTCATGAAAGAGTCGGCCCACGCCGCGCTTTCGTACGTCCGCGCCAACTGCGAAAAGTTCGGTATTTCCAAGGACTTCCTCGAAAAGAGCGACATCCACATCCACATCCCCGCCGGCGCGATGCCGAAGGATGGCCCGAGCGCCGGTGTCACCATGTTCACTGCGCTCGTCTCGCTCCTCACCGGCATCCGCGTCCGCCACGACGTCGCGATGACGGGCGAGATCTCGCTCCGCGGCCGCGTGCTGCCGATCGGTGGTCTCAAGGAGAAGGTCCTCGCGGCGCACCGCGCGGGCATCAAGCGCATCGTGCTCCCCGAGAGGAACGTGCCGGATCTCGAAGAGGTCCCGGCCGAGGTCAAGGGCGACCTCGAGTTCATCCCCGCGAGCAAGATGGAGCAAGTCCTCGAGGCCGCCCTCGAAGAGAAGCCCGTGCCCAAGGCCGAGCCCGCCGCTACCACTCCGTCGACCAACTAAAACCAGGCGCCGCCCGGCGATAGCTTCGCCCCAGCTTCGTTGGTGTGCACCAACAAGAGTTGGGTCCGCGCACCTGCCTCGCTGGAGGCTCGCTCTCGCGCGGGCAGGTCGGCGTCCTGGTTTTCTCGCGGTCGTCGCGCGCTTCCCTCGGCTCTTCGGAGCCGGGGGATTCGCGTTTTTGTAGAGCACGATGCGGGTGAGACGGGTCGAGGCGGGAGACGTGGAGCAGGTGACCGTGCTCGTGCGGGAGGTGCTCGCGGAGTACGGGCTCACGTTCGGGGAGGGGAGCGCGACCGACACGCAGGTGCTCGGATTGCCTGGGTCGTACGACGACGCGGGCGGCGCGTTCTGGGTCGCGGACGACGATGGCGCGTTGCTCGGCACGTGCGGGGTGTTCCCGGTCGGCGAGGGGTCGCTCGAGCTTCGCAAGATGTACCTCGTGAAAGCGAGCCGCGGACGGGGCGTGGGGAAAGCGCTCTTTGCCGCCGCCGTGGCGTACGCGCGAAGCGTGGGAGCTCGAGAAATCGTGCTCGATACGATCACCGAGATGAAAGACGCGATTCGGTTCTACGAGGCGCTCGGGTTCGTCCGCGACGACACACAAGTACGCGGCGCGCGCTGTACACGTGGGTACCGCCTGCCGCTCGTGTAGCCGGTCGGATACATGTAGAACGCATGTTCCTTTGCGCGGGTGCCCGTGTAGAGCGCACGCATCGACCGGACCCGCGCGCGGCGGGGCCTGCTATCGTGACGCACCATGACGATTCGAGTGGGGCTCTTGGGTTGCGGCACGGTCGGCGGCGGCGTGGTGAAGCTGCTCCGTGCGCAGGCGAAAGAAATCGAGGCGCGGGTCGGTGATCGGGTCGAGGTCACGCGCGTCGCGGTCCGCGACGCCACGAAGGCACGTGTCGCCGAGCTCGGCGACGTGGCCGTCACGACGCGACCGGAGGACATCGTCGCCGACCCCGCGATCGACGTGATCGTCGAGGTGATGGGCGGCGTGTCGCCGGCGAAGGCGCTCGTGCTCGACGCGATCGCGCGCAAGAAGCCCGTCGTCACCGCGAACAAAATGTTGCTCGCCCACGACGGCCCGGAGATCTTCGCCCGCGCGCGGGAAGGTTCGGTCGATGTCGCGTTCGAGGGCGCGGTCGGCGGGGGAATTCCAATCGTTCGTGCGCTCCGCGACGCGCTCCCCGGCGATCGTGTGAAGCGGATCGTGGGCATCTTGAACGGCACGTCGAACTACGTGCTCACCCGCATGCAGCGCGAGCACTTGGGGTTCGCGGAGGTGGTCGCGGAGGCGCAGAAGCTCGGCTACGCGGAGGCGGATCCGTCGCTCGACGTCGACGGCCACGACGCGGCCCACAAGCTCGTGGTGCTCTCCGCGCTCGCGTTCGGGAAACGTGTTCCTCCCGATTCGGTCGACACGCGCGGCCTGCGTTTCCTCGAGCCGGTCGATCACGCGAGCGCCGACCGATTCGGTTACGTGGTGAAGCCGCTCGCGATCGCAGAGCGTGTCGGCGACGAGCTGGCGCTGCGGGTCGGTCCCGCCCTCGTCCCGAAAGATGCGCTCCTCGCGAGCGTCTCGGGCGTGCTCAACGCGGTGCTGATCGAGGGCGAGGCGCTCGGTCCCTGTGTGCTCTCGGGCCGCGGCGCGGGCGAGGGGCCCACCGCCGTAAGCGTCGTGTCCGACGTGCTCGACGTCTGCCGCGCGCTCCACGTGAAAAAAACGGGGCTCTTTTCCGCGGCGATTCGGACGGAGCCGTGCACCTTGCGCGATCCGGGGGAGGCGACCGCGCCGCACTACCTCCGCTTCGTCGTGAAGGACGAACCGGGGGTGCTCGGCAAGGTCACCACGTCCCTCGGCAAGGCGGGGGTCTCGATCCGCGAGCTTTTCCAGCTCCGTCGCGGCGATGCGAGCGCCGACGTGGTCGTGCTCACCCACGACTCGCGCACCGCGCACGTGATCGCGGCGCTCGAGGAGATCGATCGCGAGCCCTTCACGATCGAGCTCACGCGCCGCATGCCGGTCACGCTGGTCTAAGCGGCGGGTGTTCCGTCGCCTCGCCGTCGTCGGCGAGGCGCACGTGCCCACCCTGCTCGACGGCGCGTCGACGAGAATCGTCCAGTCTCATGTCGCTCTGGGTCGCGAGCCTCGTGCTCGGTCACGCGTCGCCACGCAAGTAATGTGCTCCCCCGTACCCACGATCGAGCAGCGAGGCGTTGCGTGGTCGCCGAAGGAGCGTCGCCGTCGCCGTCGCGAGAGAGCTCGGCGACGATCGCGAGCTTCAGGTGCCGGCGCGGCCGGCGTTCGCGAGGACTCGCGCGCGTGCTTCGCGGCAGCCTTGGACGAGGCGCGCGGTCTCGGGGCTGTGGGTGAGCGGCTCTTCCTTCGCGCCGCGGGCGAGGCCGAGCGCGTCGCCAGAGAGCTCCTCCGCGAGCACGTAGCCGTCGGGGATCGACTCGCCGTGCTGGACCACGACCCCCATCGGGCCTTCGCCGCGGACACGCCGCGCCACGAGCGGAACACCGGGCACGCTCTCTTTTCCAGCGCCCTTCTCGTCGCCGAACTTCATCGTCGCGCGGGGCCCGGATTTGGAAAGCTTGTAGACTGCAGATACTTTGTCGCGGGTCAGGGTCCGCCCGGCGGTGCTCGCGACGAGGAAGCCGCCGTATCCGTAAAACTGAGCAGACTCGGGCACTTCGAGCTCGCGGCGGAGGACCTCGAAGCGCTCGGTGAGGGCGGTGTCGAAGCTGTCCTCGAGGATGTGCACCGGGGTGAGGCCGAGCTCGCGGCCGAGGCGCACGCACTCGCGGACCTGCGCTTCTTTGTCGCCCGAGTCGTAGCGAACGCTGTCGCCGGCGTTGGGCTCCTCCGCCATGAGCCTTAGCGCGGCGGGCATGCCCGAGCCGAGCGTGTCGAACGTGTCGAGGAGGAAGCTCGAGCGCGTGGGCCTCCGATCGCGCATCGCGCGGAACGCGTCCTCGTCGGAGCCGAAGCGCTGCACGTGCTCGTGGCCCATCGTGCCGACGGGGATGATCCCGAGCTCCTGCGCGGCGAGGGCGTGGCTCGTGCGGGTGAGGCCCGCGCTCTTCGCGGCGGCGAGCGCGATGCGATGCTGACCGAGGCACGTGGCGGCGCGGAGGCCCACCTCGAAGATGCGCGACGGATCGCCGACGACCTTCACGAGCTCCGCCACCCGCGCCGCGACCCGGCTCGCGTAGGCCTCCGGATCGGCGCGCAGGCCTTTGCCGACGCGCGCTTCGGGGTACATCTTCGCGACCTCGTCCAGCGTCTCCTCGACGATCGCGAGCTCCTCGTCGCAGGTGAGCACCGCGAGCTCTTTCGCGAAGCCCTCCGGGTTCGTCAGCGCCAACGTCGCGACCTGGATCCGGAAGCTCGCTTGCAGCATGAGCGGCTCGAGCCACGACACGAGCGCGGAGGGGCCCGTGATCGTGAGGAACGGCTCGCGCGGCAAGAACCACGAGCCCTTCGGCAGCGCGCGAACCTCGAGCGACGCGGCGTCGTCGATCGCCGCTTTGAAGCCGGCCCCCATGTCGTAACCGTGCTTGGCGAGGAACGCGTAGTCGCCCTCGAGCGCGCGCGGCAAACGCGAGAGCACGAACGCCTTCGCGTCGAAGGGGAGAAGCTGCGGGCCGCCCCTTCGATGCGACATGTAAAACGTCTCGCGCCGAAGCGGATACCCCGCCTCCGCCATACTGAGCTTGTAGCCGTCGGTCGCGAGGATCGAGAGGTGCGCCATGCCGCTAGAACATAGGAAAGGGCATAAGAGTGTCAATGACTCTATTTGGCGTACGTGCGACTCTTTATGACGAAAGTCTCGCGCTCAGAGATCGATCGTCTCGACGTCGGTCGCGTCCTCGCCGAGAAAGCGCGAGGCCTGCTCCCCGAACGAGCGCGGCAAATCGGTGACGAGGAGCTTCACGTTCCCGGTGCGATCCGCGGGGCGGGCGAGATCGCGCTCGGCGAGGAAGCGCGCCGTGTCCTCCGCCGTCGCGAGGGCGCTGTCGACGACCGCGACGTGGGGCCCGATGAGCGCGCGGGCGGCGTCTTCGAGGACGGGACGAAGGAG
>JAAFHV010000128.1:0-22033 GCA_013297655.1 Myxococcales bacterium
GCTTCGCGGCGGGCGACATCCCCAAGATCCCGCTCAACCTCACGCTGCTCAAGGGGTGCCAGATCGTGGGTGTGTTCTGGGGTCAGTTCGCGATGCGCGAGCCAGAGAAGAACCGCGCGAACGGCGAGAAGATCTTCTCCTGGATCGCGGAGGGCAAGCTCGCACCTCACGTCGACGCCGTTCTCCCGTTCGACAAAGCCGCGGAAGCGCTCGCAAAAATGGAAGCCCGCGCCGTGCGTGGCAAGCTCGTGCTCGTGCCTTGACGACGCCATCTTCAATATCTCTTCCGCGCTCGAGGACGTGCCGTCCGCTATCGTAGGAACATGGCCGCGCTCCCGCTCTCTCACGCTGCCACGTTGGATGCGCCGCCCTCGTGCGGTGAGAAAACGCTCACCGACGATCCCTTCGTCACCGGCGACACGATCGTCGCGGGTGCGGGCGCGCCGCGCTTGCCCGACGCGCCGAAGCTGACCGGCGGCTCGCGCAGAACGGTCGTTCCGCGGGTCGTCGAAGAGGCGGGCCAGACGAAGCTCGTGCAAGGCGAAGAGGAGCGCTACCGCCGCGAGAGCGTCATCGGCCAAGGGGGCATGGGCGAGGTCGCGAAGGCCTTCGACCGCGACATCGGGCGCACCGTCGCGGTGAAGCGGATGCTCACCGAAGTCACCTCTCCGACGCTCGTCGCCCGCTTCGTAGACGAGGTGCGCACCCTCGGACGCCTTCATCACCCGAACATCGTGCCGATCCACGACGTGGATCTCGATCCCGACGGGAACCTCTTTTTCACGATGCCGATCGTCGACGGCGTTCCCCTCGACGCGCTCATGGAAAGGCTGGAAAAACGCGATCCGGAGACGCTCGCGGCCTTTCCGCTGTCGCGACGGATGGACGTGTTCGCGGGCATCGTCGACGCGCTCGGGCACGCCCACGAGCGCAACGTGGTTCACCGCGACGTGAAGCCCGCGAACGTGATCGTGGGCCCGTTCGGGGAGGTGGTGCTCCTCGATTGGGGCATCGCGCGCCTCGACGGCGAAGAGCGTCCGGGGTCGGAGAGCGAGGATCCGCTCGTCGCGCGCACGTCCGAAAAGACGCGCCACGGTCATGTGGTCGGCACGCCGCACTACATGGCGCCCGAGCAAGCGCGCGGCGACGTGTCGGCGATAGGTCCCGCGACCGACCTTTATGCCGCGTTCGTCGTGCTCTACGAGATGCTCACGTTGACGACGTTCGTGAAGGCCGAGACGGCGACCCTCGCGCTCGCCGAGGTGGCCTCCAAGGTCGCGCCGGCGCCGGAATCCGCAGCCTACGTGCCGGAGGGCTCGCCGATCGTTCCCGCCGAGCTTCGCCATTTCTTGCGCCACGGGCTCGATGCAACCCCGGCGCGGCGCTACCCCTCCGCTGCCGCCGTCTTGGCCGAGCTCGCGCGGATCCGCTCGGGCGACTTCAAAATCGAGTGCCCGGTGACCTTCTCGAAGCGGGCGAGCACCGTTTATTTTCGGTTCGTCGAGCGTTCCCCGATGCTCGGGCTCGCGCTCCTCGGGAGCGTGCTGGCGCTCGCGCTCTCGTCGATCGTGCTCGCGGTGATCTTGGCCATTCGCTGACGCTTAGGCGCCCGGTCGAACCATTCGTGCCAACCGGGAGAGCGAAGCTCGCACGGGTGGCACGATGGACCGTGGGGAGGGAGGTCCGCAGGACCGAGCGAGGCCACGAAAGAGGTGGGCCATCTCCCGCCGATCCTCTCGCTGCGGCAGGTGGCCTCGTCGCTCCGCTCCTCAAACTACGGGAGTAGGAGCGAGCACCGGAAGCACCTGCCTCGCGTCGGTCTCGACGGAAGCTGACACACTTATTTCGACCGGACGCCTTACTGCTGGAGCGCGGTCGCGGCCGAGACGGCCCACGAGAGATACACCACGACCACCGCAGCGAGCCCGAACGGGACCGCGAAGCGCGCGATGCCTGCCCCGAGGCGAACCTCGCGATCACCCCGACCGTGGGCGTGCTCGAACGCCGCGAGCGCGGCACGCTCGGCCTTGCTGGCGTCGCTCGGCTTCATGTCGAACGCAGGGAGCCCACGGAGCGCGTCTTCCGGCGCGGGATGGGCGGGATCCCTCGAGCTTTCGTGGTCGTTCGGCGGCTTCGCGGCGTCGTGGTCGGTCATGGAAGCCCTCCTTGCGGCACCTTCACGGTAGCGCGTCGTTCACGCCGCGACAGCTCTTCGGCGAGCGCTTTGCGGGCGCGCGAGAGCCGCTGCCGAAGTGCGTCGCCCTCGATCGCGAGCACCTTGGCCGCCGCGTCGTGGTCGAGCCCCTCCACCGCGACGAGCAAGAGCACCTCGCGATGCGCGACCGAGAGCGTGCCCATCGCGACCTCCACCTCACGCAGCGCGCGCGACGCGTGGGCCTTCTCGTCGTGGGCACGAACCGCCTCGTCGTGCTCGCTGCCGAAGAGAAAAATACGAGACAAATCGAGCATTTCCCAGCGGCGGTGGCTGCGGAACACGTTGCGCGCGATCGTGAGCAGAAACGGGACGAGGCGCGTGTCCTCCGCGAGCGTGGGCGACGCCTTCGCGAGACGCACGAAGGTCTCTTGGGTCAGATCGTCGGCCGTGTCGCGCCGTCGCGAGAGGCGAAGGAGGAACGCAAACACGCGCGGCCGGAACGCCTCGAAGGTCTTCGAGAAGGCGCGTGTATCCCCCGCGCGCAGCCCCGAGACCAGCAAGAGCTCCGATTCCCGTTCCATGCCTTCCCCGAGGAAACTCCGCTCCGCCCGTTCCGTGACGACAAATCGTGCACACGGCGACGACGACGCGAGTCGCATCGTGGCGCTCGGGGCGCGACGCTGTCCATTTTCGCGACGTTCCCGCCGATTCTTTGTCACGGGCCCCGCGCTCGGGCATTTCCCCCTCAGCGACTCGTCGCTCGGAAGGAGACTCGTGCTCACCCTCATTCGCAACGGCGGCGTCCCGGTGCTGTTCGTGATCCTCTTCGGGGTGCTCGCGCTCGTGGGTGGTGCGTACGCTGCGGCGCGCCCCTCGGAGAGCACCCTCCGCTACGCGAAGGCCATGTCCGCCGCCACCGTCGCGAGCGTGCTCTCGGCCACCTGCGCCGACCTCGGGGCCGTCTTCGTGACCGTCTCCCGCGCCCCCGGCACGCCGACCGCGATGCTCTACGAGGGATTCTCCGAGGCGATGAGCCCGGGCATCCTCGGCTTCTCGCTCGTTTCGCTCACGTGGCTCTTCGTCGCCGTCGCGTCGCGGCGATTGCCGTCGAGGCCGTAGAGGGCAAAAGCCCTCGATCCGTACGGGAAATCCAAGGGTTCCGGGCGCACCGGCGCGCGATTTCGACCTCCGTGAAACACGCTGTTGCAGAACGGGACCTCGCCGCTTAGAGGTCCGATCATGCACCGCGCGCTCCCTGCCCTCCTCGCGACGAGCCTCCTCGTCGGCGTCGTGGGCTCCGGATGCAAAAAGGAAGTGACGAGCGTGGCGGACGCTGGCGCAACGTTGCGTCCCGCGGACGACGCCGGCGCGGGCGAGTCACGTTCGACCCCTGCCGCGAGCGGCGAGTCGGCCGGCGGGGTGCTCGCGGCCGCGACCTCCGCGGTCCCCACCAAGCTTCACCCTCGAAGCGCCGCCGCCGCCGGGAAGACGATCGACGTGCCCGCCGGTGTGCTCCTCGCGGGCACCTCTCCGAACGACGAGGGTCGCGATCCGGGGGCGCCCGCGGGCCTGTCGCCTCACCTCGTCGGCGCCTTCACGATCGACGCGCTCCCCTACCCGAACGATCCCGCGCAGCCGCCAAAGACCGGTATTTCCCGCGAAGAAGCATCGAAAGCGTGCCAAGAACGCGGCGCGCGCCTCTGCACGGAGCTCGAGTGGGAGCGCGCATGCAAGGGCCCCGAGGCCGAGCCCTTCGCGACCGGCTCGGGCTGGGACCCCGCGTGCAATACCGAGTCAGCGACGTGCGTCTCGGGCTTCGGCGCGCGCGGAATGGGCGCCCTCCGCGAGTGGGTCGACGGCAAGGGCGAAGGCGAAGAAGGCCTCCCCGTCCGCGGCGGGGGCCCAAAGGAGCCCGGCGCCGGCGTCCAGCGCTGCGCACGAAAGAGCCGCGGCCAGGGCACCGCCGCCGATCTCGGTTTCCGCTGCTGCAAGGGCGGCGAGAAGCCAAAAATCCCAGAAATCGAGCCCTTTCGAAAGACGAAGCTCGAGGCGAAGGAGCTCGCCGAGATCATCGCGCAGGCCCCCGAGCTCACGAAGCTCGGCGCCGACATCCGCCTCTTCGACCCCGCCGACACGAACGCGGTGACGGGCCGCACGCAGGCCCCGCGCGAAGGCCTCACGTTCTCGACGCAGCCGATCCTGTGGAGCCCGGACACCGGTATCGAGGTCCTCGTCGTCACCGGACGCAGCAAAAACGCCTCGTTCGTGCTCGCGCTCTACCCGCTCGCGAATGGCAAATACAAAACCGCGAGCTACTTCGTGATGCTCGGCGACGTGGCTCCGGTCGCGCTCGCCTACAACCCGGGCAAGCGCCGCGAGCTCCAGTGGAGCACGTGCTGGGGCTGCTCCGGCGAGAGCGGCGGGGTCAGCTTCCGCGAAGATCGCCGCATCGTGATCGTCCAGTTTTGACGACCTGAAGAGGCTCGCGCCTCCAGAGCGAACGAGAGCATCCGTGGCGAAAAAACCGAAACGAGATCGAACGGTGCGTCGTGAGGCCGATCGCGACGCGAAAAAAGCGCTGAACGATCGCCTCGCTCTGGCGCGACTCGAGCCAGGAGGCGCCCCCGAGCGCGCGATCGAGCTCGTCTCCGCGTCGCTCGTCGAGCCTACCGCGCGCGGCATCCCCTGCCCCGCGTGCGGAGCGACGGTACGAGTCCAAGATCACACCGCCGAGACGATCGAGAGCCGTCGCCTCCGGGTCGTACGGGTCGACTGCGCGCGCTGCGGATTCACCGGCAGCCGCTACTTCACGATCGCCGAGAAGGCTCTCAATTAGCTCGCGTTCGTCGTCGTCGCGACTTCACTTTTCTGCGAGCGCCGTCGCAAAATCGATCGGGTCGAGCTTCACCGAGGCGCCGGGCGGAGGGAGCACGAACGGCTCGTAACCCGAGCGCGCGCCGTTCCGCGGCCCGTGCCAGCGCATCGTCACGAGGTCGGGCCGGTCGAGCGACTCTGCGAACGTGAAGAGCAGCTTCGAGGGCACGCCGTCCACCGTCGCTTCCTTCACGACGACCGTGAGCGCCGGAAACGTGACGCTGTCGCCGGCGCGGAAAGGCTGCGCACGGACCGCGCCGACGAACGGATCGCGCATCATCCCGCCCGTCGCGGCGACCTCGAACGACGAGGCCGAGACGCGCGTGAGGGACACGTCCCCCGCCGGCCCGGTGACCAAGATCCGCGCCGACCGCGCCACCGGAAGCCCTGCGTTTTGCCGCGATACGTGCATGCTCGTGGGCAAGAGGCCGTCCGGGGTCGTCACGAGGAGGAGGTCCTTTTCGAGCGGACGATCGAAGGTGTAGAGGGTCGCCGCCCCATGCCCGACGAAGGTGGTCATCGAGCTCGCGAAGAACGACATCCTGACCGGAGAGAGCACGAAGGCCATCGCCACGTGCACGAGCGCGACGCCAGCGAAGAGCGCCTTCGAGGCGACCCGATCGCGTGAGGCATACACGGATCGACACACGACCGCGACGAGGCCCATCGCCGCGATCCCGGGCACCATGAGCAGGCGGTCGTCCGAGTTCGTTCCGCACGCCGGCACGAGGCCGAGCACGAACGCACCGAAGAGCGCGAGGGCACGTCGGCGCTCCGCGCATCGGTACGCCGCCACGAACGCGACGACGAGGACCACGGAACCGAACACGGCGATCGGCGCCGCGAGCGGCGCGGCCATCGACGAGAGCTCGCTCGGAGGGAAGAAGAGCTGCGCGCCGGCGAGGGCGGGCAGACGCGTGAGCGCCGAGCCCGCGAACCGGAACGGATCCCTCACCGGATCGATGTAGTACGCCGAGCCACGCGAGCCGTAGCCGAACGCGGCGTAGATCCCGAGCCACACCACGACGGAAGCTGCGATCGGCGCGAGGGCGAGCGATTTGTCCTTCGTCGAGCGCGGATCCTCGACCAGCGCGATCGCGAGGAACATCGGCAAAAACGAGAGCGACGCTTCACTCGACGCGAGCGCCGCCATCATCGCGAGCCCCGCGCCGATCGAGACCTTCTTCTCGTCGCGGCCACGCAGGTAGAGCGCGAGGGCGAGCGCGCCGAAGCCGGTCGCGAGCAACGAGTGCCGCGCCGCGATCCACGTGACGGTGGTCGCGTGCGCGTCGTCGACGGCAAAAAGAAGGGCCCCGAGCATCGCCGCCGCGCCGCCGATCCAGCGTCGAAAGGCGGCGTGGACCGCCATCACGGTCGCGACGAAGACGACGCTCGTCACGAGGTGGTCGAGCACCGCGTGATCGCCGAACGCCTTCTCTTCCGCGACACGGAGGAGCGACGCGACGGGGCGGAAGAACGCGAGGCGCAGCTCGGGCGAGGTCCACCACGGGTGGAGCCCGCTCGTCATCGCGTCCGCGAGCCCGGGGCCTCCGTCCGCGAAGCGGTAGAGATCCCATGGCCCGCGCGGACCGCCGGGGATGTTCCCCCCGCGCGAAAAATAGCGGTGGATGTGATCGTCGACGATGAAGCCCGCCCCGAGCGCCGGCGCGCTTACGAGGAACGCGAGGACGCCGAGCCCGAGGGGAGCTTTTGGGTGAACGAGTGCCGCGCGCACCCTCTCGAGGACGGACATGGTCGATCGTCGTAGAGTCGGAGAGGGTGCGACGTCAACGGCCGCGCATGGCCACCTTCACGGGCGGAGCGGCGAGCAGGTGCCCGAACCCGGCGTTCACGAGGCGAACGTCGAGCTCCTTTCGCGAGCAGCCGAGGCTCTCGGCCGCACGATCGAGGTTCCAGTCCGCCGCCGCGAGCTTGGTGAGCAAATGACCACGGCGGATCTGCGCTTGGGAGAGCCGAAACGTCTTCATGTACTCGAGCGTCCCGTCGTCGCGGACGATGCGCTCGCCGATGTGGCACTCCTCCGCCGGATCGAACGTCGGAACGAAGCGCTCGAGCACGAACGGACGAAGGTCGCGCACGCGCTCCGTCACGACCGGACGCGTGAAGAGCCCCGCTGCGAGCAGCGAGGCGTCCTCCTCGAGGTCCGAACGGTAGCGCGCGACCGCCACCGCGAGAGCGTCCAGCGTGCTCGCCGCGCCGGTCGAAAACGGCGACGACGAGAGCGGCACATCCGCATGGAAGTACGCGTAGGTCGACAGGATTTCGCCGAAGAAGTCCTCGATGAGCGATCGGTGGAGGGCGCGGTAGTCGTCGGGGTGCGAGACCACGAAGATCGACGCGAGCGCGTCGGCGACGAACACCATGACCCCCACTTGGCGATCCGCGATCTCGAAGACACGGAGCGCCTCGGCGAGGCCTTGGATGTACGCGCCACGCACGCTGTACTCGGTGCGCGGCAAGAGCCCACGCGAGGCCGCCGCGCGCGAGTACCCCTCCCACAAGATCTCCGGCCCTCGCACGTGGAGCGCGAGATACCCCTCCATCGCGAGGTGGAGCGGGAGCATACGAAAGCGCGACCCGCCGTCGTCCGAGTCCTCACGCTTCACCATGCGGTGGTGCAGACGCACGCAGCGCGGCTTCGCAGGCCCGAGGGTCGCGCCGAGGGTCGCCGCCGTCCCGTCGCTCGTGTGCGAGACGACGAAGCCGTGCGGAACGTACGAGATGTACGCGAGGCCCGGATCGTCGAGGCGCCCGTCGAGGCGCACGATCCCGAGGCTCGCGCCGTAGCTGCGCGAGCCGATGCGGAGATCGCCGGGCACCTCGTCGCGCAGGAGCGGGACGAGGCGGACCGCGCCGAGCACCTGCGGCGAGCCGGCACGAAGGCCGTGATGATCGAGCTGAGCGAGACGTTCGTTCTTCTTCACGACGCACCTCCAGGAGGCGAGAGAAACGCGCGCACACGCGCG
The DNA here is from genome assembly GCA_013297655.1 of Myxococcales bacterium. Classification (GTDB taxonomy): domain Bacteria; phylum Myxococcota_A; class Polyangia; order Polyangiales; family Polyangiaceae; genus JAAFHV01. The sequence goes on from JAAFHV010000128.1 coordinate 8,017, forward strand.
TCGAGGTGACGCTCGAGGGCGTCGAGGGTCGAGGTCGCCGCGTCGCCCTCGCGCGCGAAACGAGCGAGCGCGACGAGCGCGGGCAGATCCTCGGCTTCACGTATACCGAGGGTGGGAACACGCGGAGTGAGCGACTTCGGCGCGAGCGCCTCGGCGTCGAGGACCGGGTTCAGGTGGACGACGAACGTAGCCGGCGCGATCCGCGCCGCCACCTCGAGGACCTTTCCCGTGACCCCTGCCGGATCGTTCTCGTAGCCATCCGAGACGATCAACAAAAGATCCGGCGACGTCGCGAGAGCGGCGAGCACCGGCGTCGCGAGATCGGTCGTCCCACGAGGAGCGAGGAAGATTTCGTCTCCGCACGCCTCGCCGCCGGTGAGATGAACCGTGACACGCGCCGAGCACGCGCGAAGGAACGCCACCGACGCGAGCGCGACCGCGAGCGGACGGCGCGCCTTTTCACGCGAGCCGGAGCTCGAGTAGCTGCGGTCGACGACGATCGCGACGTTCTCGAAACGCGCGAGCGAACGGCCCGCCGCCGCCGAAGCGGACGACGAGAGCAGCGCACGGAGCTCGACTTCGCGGGCTTTGCGATCGGCGATCGAGAGCGAGAGCACGTACGACGCGACCTTCGTCGGGGAGAGCTTCGTGCCATCGAGCGCGAACCCCTTGCCTTCGTCGGCCTCGGACGCCGCGCGACGACGAAGCAGCTCCGTCGGCGTCATGCGCGCCTCGATCCGCGCGAGGAACGCCGCGCGTTCGACCCCGTGCTTCGCCGCGAGCCCCTCCGCGATCGAGTAGGGCAACGCGTAGAGATCCTTCTCCGCGTAGTGGGCGCGACGAAAGGTCTCGAAGATGGGCGTCGTGAAGCGGCGCTCCTTCCACCCGCGCGCGAAAAACGAGAGCGTCTCGCCGTCGAGCGGCACGTGGGCATGCAGCGCCGCGCGACGGAACGAGCGACGGTACTTCACCGCACGAAACGCCTTCGAGCGCGGCGAGTCGAGGTACGCGCGCGTGATCGCGCGGGTGCGACGGTTGTTCACGCCCGCCTCCGCGAGCCCCTCGAGCAGGTGCATCGCGCGGTGGGTGGGGAGCGCGTGGAGCGCGCGCGTGACGAGCGCGTTCTCTTCGCCACGCGACTGCGCGCGCGCCTCGCGACCGCTCGCGAGCAGCGTGCCCACGATGCGCGCCTGGTTCGCGTGGTTCAAGCCGAGCGCCAAGGTGCGCGCGTAGAGCGCGCGGTAGTTCCCCGCGACGTACGCGTGGAGGAACGCGAGCGACACCCGCTGACCTGCGCCGTCGGAGTAAAACTCGCGCTGACCGGTGCTTGCGAAGCAAGCATTGACGAACGTGAGCACGTCCTCACGGGCCACACACATCGAGCGATCGTCCATGGAAGGAGGAGCTGCCCGGGGAGAGAGAGGCGCGACGGCTAGGACAGCGCCAAAAGCTGGTTTCGGAAGTCGCGCCGAAGTCCCACAGGCAGCTGTCTTCCGTCTTTGCACGACCTGAACCAGGCCACTTTCCTAACGATATCGCGCAGATGGGATACCCAGCGACTATCCCACAGGATAACCTTAGCCTGGTTTATACCGCTGCCCGCGCGAGGCGTGGCGTCGTACGACAGGCCTCGGCGTAGGCCGCTGGCGTTTGCCCGATCTGCTCTTTGAAGTCGTGAATCAGGTGCGCCTGGTCGTGATAGCCGAGGTCGATCGAGAGGCCGGCCCAGTCGACCGCCTCGCCGTGGGCGACCCGCTCCGCCGCCTCGTGAACCCGCGCGCGACGAATGATCCACTTCGGACCGACCCCGACGTAGCGCTCGAAATGGCGGTGCAGCGTGCGGAGAGAGACGCCGGCGATTCGCGCCACGTCCTCGGCGCGCGCGAGGTCGCGGTCGGCCTGGATGTGCTCGACGAGCTTGCTCACGCGGAGGGCGCGGAGATCGCGCTTCGGGCGAAGGCGGCGAAGGAACGCTTCGGCGAGCCCGCACGCGACGCGGTCGTCGTTCGTGGCCAGCACGCGGGCAGCCACGCCGTCGCCATCGGGCCCGAAGAGCGCGCTTATCGGCATCACCTTCGCGAACAGGTCCGTCATCTTCGGACCTCCGAACGCCGAGAGACCCGCCGGCCGAAACTTCACGCCGAGCACACGCCCTTTGCCCTCGAGCTTCGCGACGAAGCGCCGGGTCGCAGGCCCGTGCACGGCCGAGCCCCGCGCCTCGAACGCGAGGTTCGTCGTCGGATGAGGGAGCACCTCTTGCGTGAACGTCGCTTCGCCGAGGTCCCAGCGAACGACCCAAAACCGAGCGACGTAGGGCGCCAACACCTCGCTCGGAGCGATGCGGGTGAGGGTGTACGCGCCGGGAAGACGGTCGGGGTACAGGATGCCATGCGTGCTCGTGGCCATCGCGCGTCACGGTATACGAGCTTCGGTTCGTGTGGATCTCCGGCCCGCGGTCGCGCGCGAGCGCCCGGTCGATCACGCGCCGGGTGGTCGCGCGCAGGTACAGTCGCGGCACCCGGCCGAGGCGCACGCGCCACACGTTTTCTTTACCGTCGCGGCGAGGGCCTTCTTCGCGCGGTGCACGCGAACCGCGGCGTGGTTGTTCGAGAGCCCGCTCCGCGAAGCGAACGTCGCGAGCGGCTCGTCGTCCGCGACGACGTGGGTGAGCACCTCGCGGTACTCCTCCTTGAGACCAGACACCGCCGCGCCTATACAACGGCACGAAGCGCCGGCGGGCTCGGGCATGGCGAGAGCCGGTGTCTCGGCGACGAGACGCTCGTGCGCGCGACCGGCCACATCGGCGCGTCGCTTCGCATCGACGACGGCGTTCCGGAGAATACCGAAGAACCACGCCCGCGCGGACCTCGCCGCGGTCAGCTCGTCACGGTGGACGAGCGCCTTCGCGAAAGCGTCTTGTACGATCTCCTCCGCGCTCGCCGTGCCGCGCAGCCGTTTTTCGACGTACGCAACGAAGGTGGCGCGCTCGGCGAGGAGCGAGGTCAGCGCGTCGGGGCTAGCTTCGGTGATCTTCATGGCTCGACCGTGAGGACGCACGACCACCTCTAGGATTACGCCTGCCGCCGTTCTTTTTCGAGGCGCCCTCGTGCCCGGCTCAGCCGCTGCAGGCGTTCATGGCGTCGCTCGGTCCTGCGGACCTCCCTTCCCACGGTCCATCGTGCCCTCCGTGCGAGCTTCGCTCTCCCGGTTGGCACGAACGGTTCATCGCGGCGACGGCGAGCGCGAGCACGACGAGGATCGCGAGCAAAAAGGCGCCGAAGCTGCCCCACGCGCCGCCGAGGCTCTTGCCCTTCTTGCGATCACAATCGAGGCAAATCGCCCACGGCCGCGAGGTGTCTTCGGTGAGGGTGCAGCAGTCCCCGCAGACCGGCGTGTGGCACGAGGCACACGGGCCCACCGCCTCGGCCGCGCAGAACGCGCAACGAGCGGGAGCCGGACCGCCGCCATCGTTAGGTACGAGCCCGCTCATCGCCGTTCGACGCTACCATGCGGGCCCCGACCCGAGAGGAGCGCATCATGTCCGCCGAGACCATCCGACGTGCCATTTTTTCTGCGCTCGCGGCCTCCCCTTTGATCTATGCAGGATGCAAGGATCCGGAGACGCCAATCCCGGTCCCACCCCCGACCGAGACGCCCCCCGACACGCCGACCGTCGATGCGTCCACGCCGCCCAGCCCGAGCGCGCCCCAAGCGCCACCGGCTTCTGCCACCGCGTCGCTGCCGCCTCCCCCTGGCTCGAGCGAACCGCCCACGCCGACCCCGACGACCGTCGCTTCGGCCCCGTCTCCGGTGGCGCCCGAGCCGCCCGTGCCGAAGCCGTCGTGGTGCAAAGCGACGCGTGCATACTGCATCCCTGCGCACAAGCGCCCGCCGTCGTTCGGCAACGTGCCGCCGCCCCCGCCCGGCTCGCCGGACCCTACGCACTACGATCGCTACGGCTGCGTCGCGCGCTCGGAGATGCCCACCTCGTGCAGCGGCATGACCTTCTTGAAGGGACCTTCGGCTCGCAAGGGCGAGTGTTGTTACGACGTTTGCCAAGGGCCGGTTCCGCCCTGTGGGAGGCCGTTCGTGGTCGACGGGATCACGCGGGTGCCCTCGTTCGTCGCACGAGACGATTGGAGCGCTTCGGGCGAGGCGGTCGCGCTCCCGAACGATCCGGACGTGCGCGCGCGCCTGCGCGACGCGTGGCTCGCGGACGCGGCGATGGAGCACGCGTCGGTGGCGTCGTTCGCGCGACTCGCGCTGGAGCTCTTGTCCGTCGGCGCACCGCCAGAGTTGGTCCGCGGCGCGCACGAGGCCGCCCTCGACGAGATCGAGCACGCGCGGCTCGCGTTCGGCCTCGCGCACGCGCTCGATCCAGCACAAAACGTGGGTCCCGCGCCGTTCAGAGAGGCCGCGAAGGCCGATCTCGCGACTTCGGTGGACGAGCTCGTCGCGGCGACGGTGCGTGACGGATGCGTCGGAGAGACGTTCGCCGCCCTCGTCGCGGCAGAAGCAGCTCGCGTGTGCACCGAGCCGCGAGCGCGCGCCGTGCTCCTCCGTATCGCGGACGACGAGCGGGCGCACGCGGCGTACGCCTTCCGTGTCGTAGCGTGGGCTATCCGGTTCGCTGGTGAGCCCGCGCGAACCCGTGCGGAGCGTGCCTTCGCCGAAGCGAACGTGTCGTTCGAGACCGACATCGGCGCGGGCGCCCTTTCCACGACGGACCTCGCCCCCTATGGACGCCTCGGGAGCGAGGTCATCGCCGAGCTGCGCGTCGTCGCGTTTCGCGACATCCTTGCGCCCGCGATGGCGACCCTCGTCGGCACGAACGCCTCACCCGCCCTGGAGGCCCGCGCCGACGCCCATTTTGCCTGAGCCCACGGATTTCAAGGCGTTGCGCTCCGTGCTCCATCCCGATAAAAGAGGGCTCCCCCACACGTAGGCGAGGCATTCCGGATGATCATCGACGTCACCGTCCCCCAGCTCGGAGAGAGCGTGTCCGAAGGGACCATCACGAAGTGGCTCGTTCGCGAAGGCGACGTGGTGAAGAAGGACCAACCCCTCTTCGAGGTCGCGACCGACAAGGCGGACCAGGAAATTCCGGCCCCCGCCGGCGGACGGATCAAAGCGCTGCTCGCCAAAGAGGGCGACGTGGTCCCGGTGCTCAAGGCCGTGGTCTGCCAAATCGAAGAAGGCGTGACGGAAGCCACGTCGGCGCCCGCTCCCGCAAAAGCCGCTCCTGCCGCGGCCGCCGCTGCTCCTGCCGCCTCTGCTCCTGCTCCTGCTGCCGCCGCGGCTCCTGCTGGCCCCGCAGCCGGCGCGCCCGCCGCTCCCCTTGCCACGCCGAGCGGGCGTCAAGCCGCGCTCGAGAACCAGGTCGATCTGTCGCGCGTGCAAGGCTCGGGCGACTACGGCCGTATCTCGCGCGCCGACGTGCTCCGCGTCGCGCAAACGCCGGCCGAAGCCGCCGCCCCGGCTCCCGCTCCGCAGACGGCCCCGGCGGCCCCCGCGCCCGCGCCTCGTGCGGCGCAGGTCGCGCAAATGGTGAACTCCGGCGGCGGCTTCGTCCCGCCGATCCCCGGCGTCGGCTACGGCGCGTTCAAGGTGCCTCCGTACCGCGCGGTCGAGGGCGACAAGGTCGTTCCGTTCACGCGCCGTCGGCGCATCACCGCCGACCACATGACCTACTCGAAGGTCACCTCGCCCCACGTGGTCACGGTGGCGGAGGTCGACCTCCACAAGACGTCCAAGCTCCGTGAGGCCAACAAGGACCGCTACAAAAAAGAGGGCGCGTCGCTCACCATGCTCGCCTTCGTGGTCGCTGCCACCGCGCGCGCCCTCCGCGAGAACCCGGCCCTCAACGCCCGCGTCCTCGACGACGCCTTCGTGATCTTCAAGGACATCAACCTCGGTGTCGCGGTCGACTCCCCGGACGGCCTTGTCGTCCCCGTCGTCCGTCGCGCCGACGAGCTCGGTGTCCGCGGCATCGTCCGCTCCGTCGACGAGCTCGCGAAGCGCGCGAAGACCGGAAAGATCACCGCCGACGACCTCTCCGCCGCCACCTTCTCCGTCACCAACCCGGGCCTCAAGGGCAACCTCTTCGGCGGCGCGGTCATCTCGCAGCCGAACGTGGGCATCTTGCGCATGGGCGAGATCCAGAAGCGCGTCGTCGTCGTCGAATCCGACGGCGAGGACCACATGGTCATCCACCCGATCATGCTCCTCGCCCTCAGCTACGACCACCGCGTCGTCGACGGCGTCGCGGCGAACGCGTTCTTGTGGCGCGTCACCGAGCTCCTCGAAAAGGGCGAGTTCGACGTCTGAGACGCGACTCTCGACGCCGGAGGCGCGGGCCTCCAGAGTGACTGCATGCGCGCGACGGGACCTCCCCTCGCGCGCATCGCGTTTTGGGCCCCGCTGTCATATAAACTATTGAATCTACCGGTATTTTCCGGTCATCGCGCTACCGTCGCGAGCCACCGCTGGGCGATCGCGGCGATGCCCTCTGCGGTGGGCGCCTCCCCGAGGCGCTCGTAGACGACGAACACGTGCAGATCGAATGGCTCGGCGGCGGCGTCCCCGTCCGGCGTCACGGAGAGCAGGATCGGGCGCCCAGCGTGGAGCACGAAGCGCGCGCTCGCGGCGTCCCACGTGGTGAGCGTCCCGAGCGCGTCGTCACGCGAGAGGCACACGATCAAGATCGGCTCGTTCGAGCAACCCGGGACCCGCTCGGAGAGCCCCGGGATCGTGCGCGCCGAGTTCCATAGCCGAACCACGTTCGCGCCACCCATGAGATGAGCCGCCTCGGCCTCCGCGAGCCGCGCGCGCAGAACGTCGGCAGGCGAGCCCCCGCTCGGCCACGGCAACCGAAGCTCCCACCGGCCGCTCACGGGATCGAAGTGCTCGAGATCGCCGACCCGGCGCTTGTAGTCCATGCACGAAGGGCCGCAGAGAATGTACCCCGCGTAGTGGTAGCGGAGGCCTAGCTCCTGCGCGTGCGCGATCTCGAGGAGGAGGGACCAAAACCCCAATCCATGCTTTTTTTCCGCGGGATCGTAGACGCCGATCAAGCTCTCGACGCTCTCGTCGCCGAGGTCGAACCACGAGAAGCCGACGAGCTTGTCGCCGAGGTGGATCGTGATCTCGCGCGTGCGGAAGAGGGCATGGCCTTCGGGCCCTCCGAGCACGTCCTCGAGGGTGCGCGCGCGGTGCCCTCGCACGCTGACCCGGTAGCGCGCGTAGAGCTCGGCATGCGCCTCGTCGAGTGAGATCTCGCCCACCGTGACCCGGTAGCGCTGCCCATTCTGCGACATGATCTTCCGCAGCGAGCGGCGGAACCGATATCCGCGAAGATCGAGCCGCGTCCAAATCGTCGATTTGAGCTCGTCGTCGCTGACGAGGTAGTCGGCGGTGATGATCGAACGACCGATGCGGTAGTACCCACGCGCGAGGTAGTCGTCGAGCTCCGCTCCGCTCAACGTCTCCGGCTCGAGGCGCTCCGAGATCATCGACGCGACGGGTCCGCCGACGCACACACCGCTCGATGAGCCAGCACGTTCCCAACGGCGCGCCGATCGCCGAGCGCCCGAGCGGTGGACGAGCGCCGTATCCCCCGCAGGCCTGGTGTTTCTCGTTCGATCGTCATGTGTGCATCCTGCACGGAGCTCGAGAGTGCCCTCGGATGGAAGCAAAATTCTCGGCCTTGCACGAGGCCGTTGACGTCACGGCGAGCCGTCCGCCTTCCGGAGCGCCCCGCGCGACCACAGATAGACGCCCACCACTGCGGCGCCGAGGAGGAACACTTGCGCCGCGTAACGGAGCCACAAGAGCACGAGCAGCGTCTCGTCTCGCCGAGGCCCACGTCGCCTTGTGCGCCACGCAGGACGTCACCGCGTGCGCGCCAGCGAGGAAAAGCACCCCACCCACGTGCGATCGAGCCTGCGAGCCGAGGTCCGGTCCACCTCCCGAGCTCGACCTCGAAGGCCTGGTGTGCGGCCTCCGCGTACGAAGCGCGTCGCGACGAAGAGCGCGAGGTACGCGAGAGGCACCGCCGAGAGCAGCGCATAAAACGCGATCGCGGCCGACAGGAAGCACCCATCACGCGACAGCAACACACGAAGCCCCGCGCGCGCCGGAGCGACCGCCTCTTTCGTCGCGCGACAAGCGGTGGCCCTCCAGGGCTTTGCTCATCGCGCGACCGTACCAAGGCAGGTCGCGCGCGAGCCTCTCGAAATGGCGCGGGTCGCGATCCGCTCAGTAGCGAAGCGTGACGCCGTTGACGGTGCCCCACGAGCTCGTGCAGCTCGAAAACCCAGGATCCCCGCCGAGGTCCTTGATGAGGCGAGTGGAGCCTTCCCACTTGCTCGACGAGCTCTCGACGGAGCGCTCGACGACGGTGGCGGTGCGGCACACATTGCCTTTGCAGACCTCTACTCGCCGACCGCAAAGGCGGTTGCTCGACCCTTGGAGAGAGCCAGGAGCGGCGAGCCAGTAGTCGTTGTCGACGAACTCGCGCGGCATGTGGAGGAACGACTGGCACGCGAACGTGACGCGACCTTGAGAGAACCGGTCGCAGCGGGTGAGAAAATCCCAGTTCCCCTGCCAGAGCAGCGACACTGTGCGGGTGGTGCCGGTGCCGGGCTGCGTGCCGCCCTCGCGGTCGAGGAACGTGCCGAACGCATAGCCCTGCTGGTCCCGGTACGTGACCTTGTAGAAGCCGTTCACCGACGCGCCGCCGGCCGCCGTCACGCGCGCACCCTCGGGCATCGTCGTGAGGACGCGGGCGGTCGTGCTCGCGCTCGCGCGGAGGTTCAAGCTGCTGGTGGCGACGAGGATCGTTCCAGCGGGGATGGACCCCGTGATCGCCTCCGACGACTCTTCGACGATCGCGCCGTCGTCGGTCGTCTCTTCGGTCGTCTCGGCGCTGCACGCGAGACCGCCGAAGCCGGCAAGGAGGGTGGCGAGGGCCACACCAAGGAGCGTTCGTGGCGTCGGTCGGTCCTTCGGACCTTCCTCCCCACGGTCCATCGGGCCACCGGTCCGAGCTGCGCTCGTCCCGTTGGCACGGTTGGTTCGAGGCACTGCCACGGTGGTGTTCTTTTGGATCATCCTCTTTACCTGCGAAGGGACATTGCTCCTTTCATGCCACCACCCTCCTCGCGCGATTTCCACGGGAAACCATCGGCCTGGCGCGGTTATCGGCCGTTCCCTGAGCACCACACGATCCGCCAGCGCTGTGTAACGTGACGCGTCGGAGCGCGAGACGAGCCGAAACGGCAAGCGCCCGGCGCGCACGTCGTGAAGTTGGCCGCGATGTCCGAGTTTGCGACGCTCTCGGTCATGGACCTGAAGGAGCGTCTCCTCGCCCTCATGGATCGCAAGAATCACTGGGCGTTCCCGGTGCTCACGCGGCCCGGCCTCACCCGCGCGCAGCACCTCGTGCACTTTCGTGCAGAATACATGGTGTACGTGCGCGACTTCCCGGTGCTGCTCGCGCGCGCCCTCGGGCAGGTGCCGGACGTGCTCCCCGTGCGGAAGGCGCTCGCCGAGAACATCTACGAGGAACAAACGGGAGGACTCTCCAAGACGGCCCCGCACCCCGAGCTCTTCCTCGAGATGATGCAGGGTATGGGCTACACACGAGCCGATTTCGCGGACACGCAGCTTCGCCCGCCCGCGCGCGCCTACCGCGAGTTTCTGCTCGAGAAATCGGCGAGCGCGCCGTGGACGTCGGCGGTCGCGCTCCTCACGATCTTCGTCGAGGGCAGCGCGAACGAGCGCGCCGAGCTCGCCGGTACGTTCGTCCGAAAGACGGGCGACGCCGCGATCGACGCCCACCCGCTCGTGGTTCACTACGGCTGTCCGAAGAGCGCGATGCGTCTCGCGCGTGCTCACGGCGACGTCGAAGGTGGGCACCGCAAAGACGCGTGGGAGATGGTGCTCGGGAGCACCGCGCACGATCCCGCGCTCGAAGAGGACGCCGCCCTCACGTGCGCACGCGCGCTCGATCTATGGCTCGCTTACCGCGACGACGTCGTCGCCGAGATGGGGATCACGCGCGGCTGAGGTCGCCGCATTCGAAACGATCCGCGCCGACCTCGAGCGAACGAGGTCGGCGCGTTTTGTCGTGAGTCGCGCTCAGAGCGAGACGGGGCCACTTCCCCCGCGGTATGGCCCGCCCCCGCCGAAGCTACGGAGCGCCTGCCACGGCGACGCGGAGCCGTCCACGATGCGGGCGAGGCGCTCGCGCTGCATCGGATCGAGGATCTCGTGGATACGCTTGAACGCAGCGACGATCGCGATCTCGGCACGATCGTAGGCTGCGCGCGCGCCGGTACGAACGAGGTCGAACGAGGCGGCGTCGGGTCCCTCCGAGCGGAGCGCCGCGGCGAGGTTGCCGCGCTGATCACGCGCCGCGGCCCGCGCCTCGCGCGCTTCGATCCACGCTTCTTCGAGGGCGGATCGGATGACCTTCTCCTGGCCAGGGGTCGTGTCGAGGGATCGGAAGATCCAGCGCAACCCGCGGTGACGGCCGAAGCCCAGTCCGCCTCCCCCGCCTCCCCCACCCCTGCAGCCCCCGCGAGCGCGACGGATGAGACGGAACACGAGGTTTACGGCGAGCGCGGCAGCGACGATGGTGAATGCGGTGCAAAGAGCCATGGGTGGGGAGCCTCCAGCGAGAACGAGCGGACTTGGGTGACCACGACGGAATGTGCGCCGCGAACGCAAAATCGCAGCCTTTTTCGCGGTAAAGACGTGTAAACCGAGCCGCCCTACGCAGGCTCGGGCCTCGTGACAGCACGGCCCGCACGCGGCATAACGGGATCTCCCATGCGTCGTGTCCCCCCCTTCTGCTTCGGCGTGCTCGCGCTCGCGGCGCGCGTGGTCGCGTGCGAAACCGCAGAGCTCTGCGACGAGCCCACCGTCGCCGAGACGTGCGCACCGGCGTACGAGCCCACCTACGCGAACGTATTCGAGAAGACGCTCGCGCCCACCTGCGCCAAGTCCGCGGTGAGCTGCCACGGCGAGGGCGCACAAGGGGGCCTCTCGTTCCTCGACGCGAACAAAGCCTACGACGCGCTGCTCGCGCGACGCGCGGTCGTCGCGAAGGGCGTGCCGTGCAGCAGCATCGTCACCCGCATCGAAGCGACCGACGGCAAGGTCCGCATGCCCCCCGGCCGATCGCTCCCAGAAGGCGAAATCTGCGCGATTCGTCGCTGGATCGCCGCAGGGGCCGCCCGATGAGCGCGCGCGCGACCACGTTCGCCGCGTTCGCCCTCGGGAGCCTCGGCGTGCTCGCGACGGTCACGAGCGCGTCGTGCAGCGGCGGCACCGATGCCGAGGTCACGATGCTCACCCCCGAGCAGCTCGCCGATCCCGAGTCGTGCCGTGGATGCCACGCGAGCGCGGTGGCGGAGTGGGAAGGCAGCATGCACGCCTACGCCTCCGACGATCCGGTCTTCGTCGCGATGAACCGCCGCATGCGTCGCGAAGCGCCCTCCCTCGCGGCCGACACCTGCACGCGCTGCCACGCGCCTTCCGCCGCCCGCAAAGGCCTCCTCGCCGACGCAGATCCTGCCGCGGTGGAGAAGCTCGCGCGCCGCGACAAAGGTGTAACCTGCATCTTTTGCCACACCATCGACGCGACGACGGGCACCCACGGCGCGAGCGTCCGCTCCGCGAGCGACGGCGTGCTCCGCGGAGGGATCCGCGAGCCTGCGAAGGGCGCGCCCCATGGGGCGGTGTACTCCGCGCTCCACGATCGGGAGCAGCTCGGCTCGTCCGCGACGTGCGGCGCCTGCCACGACGTCACCACACCGAAGGGCGATTTGCTCGAGCGCACGTACGCCGAGTGGCAAGGCTCGCTCTATTCCAAAGAGGGTCCGAGCGGCCTCGCGTGCGGCAAGTGCCACATGGACGGCAGAGACGCCCCCGCGGCCGACACCCCTGGCGCGCCAGTGCGCAAGGTCCACGACCACGGCATGCCGGGGATCGATCTCGCGCTCACGCCGTTCCCCCACGCCGACGTCCAGCGCAGCCGCGTGCAGGCGGCCCTGGAGGCGGTGGTGCTCTCGAAGCTGTGTGTGCGCCCCTCCCCCTCCGGAGTCGACGTCGAGCTCACGTTGGACAACGCGTTCGCGGGCCACGAATTTCCGAGCGGCGCCACCCACGACCGCCGCGTGTGGGTCGAGCTCGAAGCCCTCGACGGCGCCACCTCGCTCCTTACGAGCGGGAAAATCCCTGCCGATCGCGCTGTTTTCGAGACCGCGAGGACGGATCCGAACCTGTGGATCTTCGGCGACACGCTCGCCGACGAGAGCGGCAAGCCGGTCCTCTTTTTGTGGGAGGGCAAGACGCACGCTGGCGTCAAGCTCCCCTACGCCGTCACGAGCGATCCGAAGGATCCTCGCTTCGTGCACTCGCTCACGAAGGTCTACCGCGTGCCTGGGCTCCCCACGAGCGTGAGCGCGAAGGTGCACGTGCGCGCGATCGACGTCGACGTGCTCGGCGAGCTCGTGAGGTCGGGAGATCTCGCCGCCGACGTGGCGAGCAAGGTGCCGACCCTCGAGATCCGCACCGCCGCCCGCGCGTGGACAAAAGACCTCGGCTTCATCTGCGTCGGCCCCTGATCCACGTTTCGCCTCGAGGTCGCCGTCACCTCCGTCCGAGACGCGAGACGCGCTCGAGGACGCTCGCCGCGCGCGTGGTCACCCATCGAGGCAGAAGCCGAAGCGAGCCTCTTCGGTCGTCGCGCCACGCGTGACGGTGACCGTGATCTCCCAAAACCCCGCCATCGGCAGGTACACCCGCGAGACCGTGTATTTCCCGTCCGCCCCGGTCGACGTGACCGTCGACTTCAGCGCCGAGCCGTGGCCGTGATCCGGCATGAACGGCACGATCGACACGTCGGCCCCGTCGATCGGCGCGCCCTGCGCATCGGTGAGGCGGAGGGTCCAGAAGTTGTCCCCCTTCACGGGGGGCGCGGGTTTGGCCTCCACGAGGGCCACCGCGAAGCCGCTCGGCATCGCCTTCCGAAGCCCGATCTGAAAAACATCGGCTCGCTTCTCCGCGGCGCAGCCCGTCGCTTGCACGGGGGCCACCGGATCGTCGGATCCGCAGCCACCGAGCGCGCCCACGAGCGCCACGCCGAAGAGAAGACCACGCGTCCGCATCGGGGAAGACGATAGCAGCAGCGCCTCGTTCCTTCGAGCGGCTGGCACCTCGCGCGCCCTCACGGAGCGGGCGGGAGCAGCTCCGGGAACGCACGCTCGACCGCGATCGTGAAGATGCGATCGTGGGCTCCGGCGCCGCGGAGGGGCACCTCGACGAACCTTCGATCCTTCGGCCCCACCTCGGGATGCGCGAAGAACGCCGCGCGGAACGGCCCGAAATCGCGCTCCCACGATTGTGTCTGGTAGTACGCGAGCACCTTCGTCGCGGGCGACGCGAGGAGCAGGGTCTCCGCGACGCCGCGATCGAAGCACGTGTCGGCGAGCACCACCGCGTACGGGGCCGGCTGCTTCGAGGAAGCGGCGAGCAGCGCACTCCCATGTACATTGCATCCACCACCGGAGTGGGCGAGCACGACGATCCGCGTTCGATCGACACGCACCCGCGTACCGAGGGCGGCCTCGGTCTTCTGCACGAAGTCGGCGAGGTCGAAGCCTTGCCACATGCCCCACGGGCGCGACGCGTCGCGGGTTTGGCTCGGCGCCGCGATCACGAACGACCGTGTTTTTCCATGCGCCTGAAGCCCCTCGAGCACCCCGCCGATGTCCGTCGTGCCCTTCGCGCCGAGCCACTTGTGGAGCGGGCCTCGCTCGTTCAATCCATGCAGGAATACGACGAGCGGCACCACGGCCCCGCTCGTGATCGCCTCCGGCACGAGGGCGACTCCGGCGGTCGACGCGTTCTCTGCCGGCACGAACCGCGGCGCGCCGTACGCGAACGTGAAGGTCTCGCGCGCCGAGGCGTCGCGGGCTCCGAACGAGCTCACCGCGATCACCGCCCCAGC
>JAAFHV010000128.1:22043-26363 GCA_013297655.1 Myxococcales bacterium
ATCGCGTCCACGTCTCTCAGAAAACGAAGCTCTTCGCTACTTCACTGCGTCTTCGGGACAGCGATACGCCATCCCGCTCACGGTCGCGGTGGTCGTCGTGCCGTCGGCCTGGCCGAGCTGCGGGGGGTCGGTCTGGAGGTAGTTGCCGCCCAGCTCCGCGGCCAGGTTGCGCGCGTCGTTGAGCGCGTAGTCGATGAGATCCTCGTTCGCGACGAATTCACCACCGAACGATCCGCCGCCGCGCCCCGTCACACGATCGAGCCGTGTACAGCTCGCCGGCGGCGCGTTCGGGCTCGCGACGACCTTGGCCCCGGCGGGCGTCAGATCTGGCGTGGAGCAAGCCAGGAAGAGAGCCGAAACGAGGGGAAGGACGAGGGCGACCCGAAGCGTGCGTATTGGCATGCACACGCCTATCGCAACCCCCGTGCCGCCCGAATGAAGGGATCGACGAGGCGCAATTTTGCATGAGTTTCAACGAATTAGGCCGAGCTCGACGCGAACGAGGAGGCCGAGCCGGCGTGAGTTTTCACGCGGCCGAGCGCAGCGTCCCGTTCACACCTGCGCTCACGGAATGCTGAAAGTGACCGTGAAATTGCCCTGCTGCTGCCCCGCCGAGCCACCGTCGATCACCACGTAATACGTGGTGCCGCTGGTCACCGCGAACATGAGGGTCTCGTTGCCGTTGTTGGCGACGTTCGAGCACGCGGCGTAGGTGAACGTACGGCCGGTCGGTGTGCACGCGTCGGCGCGGTAAATCATGTGGGGGAACGGCGCAGCGGTGGTCGCGACCCGCATCGTGCCCGTCTTGTGGGCGGTCACGGCGAACACACGCTCGGGCGATCCGAAGCCGCTCGCGCCGGTGCAGTCGGGGGACGCGGAGTAGTCGTCGGTGCCGCCGATCGTGGAGCCGGTGTACGCGACGGCCCTGTCCCACACGTGGACCGGCATGCCCGGACAACGGTCGCCCACGGTCGCCGCTCCTTCGAGCGTGCACGTGGTGCTGCAGCCGTCGTTCGGGGTGCGGTTGCCGTCGTCGCACGCCTCGCCCGGATCGACGGTGCCGTTCGGACAAGGGCCGCCGTCGCCGGTTTGCGCGTCGCCAGCGTCCGAAGGCGGCACCGAGACATCTTCGTCGGGGAACGACGAGTCTTCTTCCGGGAGCGGCGGCTCGTCGAAGCAGGGCTCGCACGGACCATAGGTGGTGCCGTCTTCGTTGCAGACGCGGGTGCCTTCGTCGCGGTTCGCGCAGCGGCAATAATACGCGTCGCCCGCTTTGCAGTCGGTCTTCGTAGGGGTGGTGGCGGCCGAGCTGCACGCGAGCACGAGCGCCCCCGCGAGCCCCACGAGAGCGGCGATCTTCGAGGCGCGGTGGCGGACGAGCCTGTGGAGCGCGCTCATTGGATTCGCAGGTTCAAGGTGTAGTTGCCATCGGCGCCGACCGCGCCGCTCACGCCGACGTAGTAGGTGGTGCCGCTCGTGACCGCGAACGACATGGTCTCGTCGAGCGGGGCCGTGGAGCCCGCGTTGTTGGCGCACATGCCGGTTCCCTGCGTGGTGGCGTCCATGCAGGTGCGGCGCGCGCTCAAGATCACGTTGTACGTCGCGCCGGTGGTCGACACGGTCATGGTGCCGGTGCGGTGCGCGGTGACGGCGTAGACCCGGTCCAGATGCTCGGGAAGCCAGTGGTGGTCCCGGTGCCGCTCACGGTGGTGCTGCCCCACACGTGCACGGGCTGGCCGGGGCAGGATTTTCCGCTGTCCGGGTTGCCGTTGAAGTTGCGGCAGGAGTTGGCGCAGCCATCGTCCTCGACCTTGTTGATGTCGTCGCACGCCTCGCCGGTGCCCGCGGTGCTATCGCCGAGCACCTCGCCGTCGCCGCAGAAGCCGCCCGGATCGAGCTTGAGCTTCAACGTGTACTTGCCGGCTTGGTTCGCGCCCGCGGCGCCGTCGACCACGAGGAAGTAGGGCCTTCCCTTGATCACGTTCGCGTTGACGATCGCCGATTGCCCCGCCGTGAGACCCGCCGCGCACGTGGCCTGCGCGGCCTCGTCCCCGCACGCGGTGCGGAGATAGGCGATCGGCGCGAACTTCGCGTCGGCGACCACGGTGGCGGTGAGCCTTCCGGTGGTGGGAACGGTGAGCGCGTATACGTGATCCGGCGCGCCGTTGCCACCAGCGCAGGCGCCCTGCCCCTTCGCGTCGTCTGTTGCTCCCGTCGTGTCGGCGCTGATCGAGACTTCGCTGCTGGCGTTGAGCGCGATGTTCTGGCCGTCGCATTTTTCGTTCGCGGGCGTCGGCGGCACCGACGAGTCGACCGTCGGCTGCGGCACGGCAGCGTCCCCCGTGTTCGGATCGGGTTTCTCGCCGCAGGGCGTGCTCTCGCCGAGCCTGCACGGGCCGAACCCGGCTCCGTCGTCGCTGCACTGCTTCGTGCCCTCTTCACCGCTTGCGCAGCGGCAAAACACGTTTGCCTTGCTGGAGCATATCTTGCCGGTCGCCCCCGCGTCCTCGGTGGCGGGGGTGGACGAGCAGCCGCCCGCAAACACGGTGGAAGCAGAGACGAAGGCTGCGAAGCCGAGGGCCAAGAGAAGTCTCGGGGTCATGAAAAACGCTCCGAAGAAAGGTGACGCCGAAGGCCCCGGCGCCCGAGGGCGAAGCTTACGAACGAAACGAGGACCACCGCGAGGGAGGTCCCGTGCGATGGCGATTCGGGAAGAGTCTTTTCGGCGACCGAGCAGCCCCCGGCGGGCTCCTCACCCGGCGCGACGGTGCCGTCGCACGTCGCGCTGTAGCCGCCGCGTGGCTCTTGGTTGCACTTCACCCCGTTGTCCGGTGGGTACGCCGCGCAGACGGCTTTTTTGTCGTCCGGGCTGAGCTCGCGAATGGAAAGGGTGCCCGGCGAGTACGACGGATACATCGTCGCGCGGTCGTCCGCCGAGTGACCAATCCCGAGGAAATGCCCGACTTCGTGGGTGAGGATCGCCTGGAGATCGTACTGCACCTCGCCCGGTTTGTCGGAGAGGGTCACCTTGTTGAATGCGGTGTTCACCTCGATGTCGGCGTCGAAGATCTCGCCCGTCTCGGTGTCGAACGTGGCGCTCGTTTTGGCGAGCGTCCCGTCGATGCCTCGGTATTTCCAGTCGTTGTCCTGGAAGAGCACCACGTTCACGTTCTTGCCTTCGCGGTTGTACTCGGCCTTCTTGCAGGCCACGTCCTCGAGCGAGACGAACGTCATGCTCGCCGTCTTGCCGTTGCCGCAGTCGACCGCGCTCCACGCGCGGAACGCCTTCATGATCGCGAGCCGTGACGCGGTCGTATCGAGGAACTGGGTGCCATCCCGGTTCATGTGGAACTCGATGCAGGACGTTGGCCAGAAGAGGGCCTTCCCTTCGCTCGGGCAGCCCTCTTCATCCTTGAGGCAGGTCTTTTTGTCGGTGTCTTTGCAGGTGGTGTTGCGACAAAACGCAGCCGCGCTCGGTTCGAACACGAGGGTGGCGCCGAGGGCTGCGAGGAGCAGCGACGACGTGCCCACGAGGAACTTGCGACACGACGAAAGCAAAGCCGAATTCGGACGAGCCATCTCGGACCTATCGAATGTACGCCGAAGTAGGCCCTTTCGCACGGACTTCGAGGTCGAATCCGAATCGCAAGGGGTCTCGATGGTTTCCGGCCTTGCGCACATGGCGTCGCGCGAGTAGCACGGCGCGGTGAGCGAGGCTGAAAACAAGGACGAGGGGCTCGAAGATCTCGAGGACGGCTGGGAGTTCGAGATGCCACGCATCTCCACGTCCGTGCCCAAGCCCTCCCCTTCTACGGCGCTCGCGCTCGAAAACCTGGAGACGGGCTGGGGCTCGAGCAACGACGTCGTCCAGGCCGCGAAGGACATGGACGCAGCCGAGGCCAAGGCCCGCGCCGCCCGCGAAGACGAGGCCCGCCTCTCCGCCGAAGCAAAGCTCAACGCCGACGCCGACGCAAAAGCCAAGGTCGACGCTGACGCGAAGCTCAACGCCGACGCAAAAGCCAAGGCTGACGCCGACGCGAAGCTCAAGGCTGACGCCGACGCAAAAGCCAAGGCCGACGCCGACGCAAAAGCCAAGGCTGACGCCGACGCGAAGCTCAAAGCCGACGCCGACGCAAAAGCCAAGGCCGACGCCGACGCAAAAGCCAAGGCCGACGCCGACGCAAAAGCCAAGGCTGACGCTGACGCGAAGCTCAAGGCCGACGCTGACGCGAAGCTCAAGGCCGACGCCGACGCAAAAGCCAAGGCTGACGCTGACGCGAAGCTCAAGGCTGACGCCGACGCAAAAGCCAAGGCTGACGC
>JAAFHV010000129.1 GCA_013297655.1 Myxococcales bacterium
CGAAGCTCCGCGAGATGGTTGCCGACTCGCTCGACGACGTGACCACCGTGGAGGTTGCGCGCGAGTCGGAGCTAGCCCCGGCCATCGTGCGCAAGCCCGGTCGTCGTGCCGTGCTCGAAGCGCACGCCGACGTGTGGAACGTGCGCGAGCTGCGACTCAAGGGCGGCGCTCGTGGTGTGTGCGTGCCCGGTGTGCCGGAGAACATCCGCGGGTTCGCGGGCGTGACGAAGGCCATCGTGGACGAAGCGGCGTTCGCACCGGACAGCCTCTTCACGGCGATCACGCCGATGCTCAAGGTCAGCCGCGGCGCCATCTGGCTGCTCTCCACGCCGAACGGGCAGCAGGGCTACTTCTGGGACAAATGGGAGAACGGCGGCGAGCACTACGCGCGCATCCGCGTGGAGGTCACGGACAATCCGCGCATCGACCCCGCCGACGTGGAGCTCGACCGCAAAGACCTCCCCGAGAGCCAGTTTTTGCAGGAGTACTTCTGCAAGTTCACCGAGCGCATGGGCGCGGTGTTCACCGACGCGGACATCCAGAACTTCTTCAAGACGCAGGGGGCCGCATGGGCGTTGTGACGTTCGAACAAATCGAGGCGTCGTGGGCCTCCTACTGGCGTTCGGTGTGGCTGGGGCAGTGCGTGCACCGAAGCAAGTGCACGTGCGCAGAGTCCCCGCTCCACACGTGGATTGCCCCGGGGTGGCGCGCGCGCGTGCTCCTCGCGGCGGTCGGCGGCGTGGCCCCGTGGCCAGGCTTCGGAGCGCTCGGCTTCTGCCGGTGGCACATGCTGCGGGCGAAGGTCCGCGAGCTGCGGGGGCGCTCGTGAGCGTCGTTCGCACCATCGTGGCCGTCGACCTCGGCAAGGACCAAGACCACGCCGCCATCGGTGCGATCGAGCGCACGCACCGCGAGCTCGACGTGCTGCGGTTCCTGGAGCGCCCGCCGCTGAAAACGGCGTACACGATCCTTGCCCGCCGCATCATCGCGGTGGCCACGAACCCGCTGCTCGGCGACGACGTGGACATGGTCATCGACGCCACGGGTCTTGGCTCGCCCGTGGTCGACGTCATCCGCGAAGAGCTCTTCGGGGAGCACACGCTCGCGATGAGCGTCGACGCGGCCCGCGAGGTGGCGCAGCGGGAGAAGCGTCGGGTCCTCCCGCGGCTCGTGCCCATCGTGATCGGAAGCGGGCTCCATCCGACCGTCGACGCGCTCGGCTACCAGCACGTGCCCAAGAGCGTGCTCGTCTCGGCGATGCAGGTCGCCGTGCAGAACGAGACCATCAAGGCGGCCGAGGGGCTCGCCCACGCGAAGCAGCTCGAGGGCGAGCTTCGGGCCTTCCGCGAGAAGATGACCAAGGCGGGAAATCGGCAGTACGCCGCCGAAAAGGAGCGCGATCACGACGACTTGGTGATGATGCTGATCATCGGCGAGTGGTGGTCTCGGCGCTTCCCGAGGCCCGCCCCGCTCGACCCGGACGGGCTCGCCGAGAACGAGGCCGAGCGACTCAAGAGCGCGTTCATGGCCCGTCTCCAGCGCGAGAAGGCCAGGGCGAACCGGGACGACCGACGCCAGCCGCACAAGGTCCGCGCGAGGGGCCTACGGTGAGGCTTTACCGGTCTACCCGGTAACGTTCCGACGGGGCACGGTTCGGGTGTGACCTACCACCTCCGCCTCGCTCGCGAGACTGACACGGCCTACGTCGTGACGACCTTCGCGAACAGCTTCGCGGAGTCGGCCATGGTCGCGGGCGCGGCCTCGGGGCTCTGGGCTGCCGAGGCTCGCCGCGTGCTCGATGCGCTGCGGGCCGAGGGCTCCGCGCTCCACGTCGCGGTGTACGACGGCGACGACGACACGATCGCAGGCTGGGCCTTGGGCAACCCGAAGACCAAGACGCTCGACTACGTCTACGTCCGCTCCGAGATGCGTCGCCACGCGATGCCCGGCTCGACCATCGCGCGCGAGCTCGTGGCTGCCATCGGCGACGTCCAGCGGGTCACGTTCAAGCCGCCCAAGGGGCGCGTCAAAATCCCGCGCGGATGGGTGTTCGCCCCGCGCTTCACCATCGGCCGAGGTGCGTCTTGAAAGTGGCCACGGTTCACCTGCGACAAGCGGACCCCATCTTCGGGCTCTCCGGCCTGGTCTCGCCCGCGAATGGCACTTTCGAGGAAACGTCGCGCGGCCTCGACTGGCGCGTGGAGCTCGGCGGGCGCGTTCGACGGTGGCTCATTCCGACGCCTTCGATCGCGTTCCTCGAATACGAGCCCGAGCCGACTCCCGATCCGGAAGAGACGAAGCCCGAGACGCCGAAGGCGAAGGGGAAGCGCTTGTGAGAAGCCCGCGCACGTTCGAGCTTCTTCGCTCCGTGGACGTGTCCGGTGTCTCTGGCACTGGCGTCGTCGCTCACGGGTGCGTGTTTCCGGACGGCACGGTGGCCCTGCGGTGGGCAACCGAGCACCGCTCGACGACGGTCTACGACGACATCGAGACCGTTCGGAAGATTCACGGCCACGGCGGAAACACCGATGTGCGCTGGACAGGCCTCTACGGGCTCGGGATGGACAACTGCATCCAGGACGGCTTCGAGAACTGCCCGTTCGCCTCGGTCGGCGGGCTCGAAAAGCGCCACGCGATGGTCGTGCCGCCGTACGCACGGCCCGACGGGGAAGAGTACCTCGAAGGGTACCGCGCGATGGCGCTCGCCTCGTACGGCGACGACTGGGAGACGTGCTCGTTCGGCTGGGCGCCCGCGCTCACCGTCAACGAGGCCAAGTCGTGAAGCGCTACGCCCCGCCCGACTCGCCGCACGCACGCCAGGCGCCGCTCGTGCCGCTCATCGCGTTGGCGGACACGCTCCTTTCTCCGCGCGCCTACGTGTGGATGCAGCGCCCCGAGCCCGCATCCGGTGGCTTCGCGAAGCTCGAAGCGCTCAAGACCATGCTTTGGAAGGGGCCCGTTGGCGACCCGCCAGAACTGATCGCTCACCCCGACGACATCGCGAAGATTCGGGGCGCGTCGTGAGCGAGCCTTATTTCGGGCACGGCCACGAAGGCGAGCACAAGCGCGCGGACAACCAAAACGTCTGCGGTGAGTGCTCGCAGTGCTGGTACGGCCTCGGTCCCTGCCCCATGTGCGCGGAGATTCGCCGCGACCTCGCCAAGGCCAAGGCGACGCTTCGTAAGCGCGTCGCCCTCATGCGCGAGCTGGGCGTCACTTCTTGGGACGGCGTCGTCCTCGGACCCGAGCCCGTGAAGCCCGAGGCGCCGAAAGAGCAGACCCCCGAGGAGGTCAAGGCCGAGCTCAAGCGCGCCGAAGAGGCCCAGCTCAAGCGCACCTACGGGGCGACCGGCATTCGCCCGCGAGGCGTCGAATGAAGTCCCCCCTTCGCCGCTGGTGGCGCTCCGACGTCAACGACCAAGACCGCGCGCAAGCCGTCTACGAGGGCATGCGCGACGTCCGCGAGCGGAACGCCGAACGCCGCCAGATGGCGCTCGAGTTCGCGTGCCTCTACGGCGACGGCGGACTCGAGGGCCTCGCGTCCACGACCGTCACGCGCGAGAAGGGGCCGACGCTCCAATTCAACGTCGTGCGCCGTGCGATCGATACCGTCCACGCGAAGACGGTGAAGGCTCGCCCGCTCCCGATGGCGTGCACCACGGGCGGCGACACGCGGGCCCAGCGTCGCGCGCAGAAGCTCTCGCGATTCTTCGCAGGCGTGTTCACCGAGTGCGAGGTCTTCGAGACCGGCGAGCAGGTGGCCCGCGACGCTTTGATCGTCGGCTCGGGCATCTCCCGCACCTTCCGCGAGGGCGACAAGATCCGTCACGAGCGCGTGCTCGGGTGGGAGGTCGACGCCGACAAGCTCGACGCGCGCTATGGCAAGCCGCGCACGGTCTACATCCACACGTGGGTCGACCGCGAAGAGCTGGTCGCGAAGTTCCCGGACCACGAGGCGGCCATCGATGCCGCGTCGTCGGCGGGCTTCGAGGAAACCGCGCGCGTCCACGACCCCCACGGCGATCGCGTCGTCGTCGTCGAGGCGTGGCGACTCCCGATCCGGAACCACAAGGGCGAGCTCGTCGGCGGTCGCTACGTGAAGGTCGTCAACGCCGCGAACGGCATGCTCGTGGACGACGAGTACGAGCGCGAATACGTCCCGATCCACGTCCTCCACTTCGCCAAGCCGCTCATGGGCTTCTGGGGCGACGGGATGGCTCACCTCATTCGCGGCATCCAAGAGGAGCTCAACAGCGTGGCGATGCGCGTGCAGGACGCCCACTACGGCACCGGCACGTACATCGTCGTCGACAAGGGTTCGGGCGTCGAAACGGACCACCTCGACAACGGCACGCTCACCGTGATCGAGACGAACCCAGGTGGACGGCCGCCGCAGGTCGTGACCCCCGACGCGACCAGCGTGCAGACGATGGAGTACCTCGGCGCGCTACGCGGCCCGTGGGGCCTCGACGAAGCGGGTGTCTCGCAGCTCTCCGCGCGCAGCGAGAAGCCCGCGGGCCTCGATTCGGCCGTCGCGATGCGGACGTTCTCCGACGTGGAGAGCGAGCGATTCCTGCTCTTCGGGCGCGGGTACGAGCGCTACTTCGTCGACATCGCGTGGCTCATGTTCGACCTCGCCGACGAGATCGCATCCGACCGCAAGAGCTTCGTCGTGCGCGTCAAGAACAAGCGGAACCTCGAGAAGCTCGACTTCAAAGAGGTGCGTGTAGACCGCAAGGAATTGACGCTCGACGTGTTCCCGACGAGCGCGCTCTCGCGTGAGCCGGCCGCGCGCATGGCGCAGGTCGCGCAGTACGTGAAAGAGGGACTGATCCCCGCGGAGCTCGCGCGTCACCTCCTGGATATCCCGGACCTCGAAGACTTCAACGCGACCGAGGACGCGCCTCGCGTGCTCATCGAGGACATCCTCGCCCGCTACGCCGACGCCGACGATCCGACCGAGCCGGACCTCTACGTCTACCCAGAGCCGGCGATGAATCTCGAGCTCTGCGTCAAGCTCGCCACGCTGCACTACCTCCGCGGGAAGCTCGACGGGCTGCCCGAGGAGAACCTCTCGCTGATGATGACGTTCGCCACGGACGCGCAGAGCGAGATCGAAAAGATGCTCGGCAAGGCCGCGGAGGAAGCGCAGGGCGCGCCTCCCGGTGACATGCCGCCCGGTCCTCCGATGCCTCCAGGCATGCCGCCCCCGGGCGCGATGCCTCCCCCCATGATGCCCCCGGTGCCCGCATGAGCGAAGAAGCCGCGACCACGACGACGAGCACCGGTGAAGGCCAAGGCGCACCCGCCACGACGACGCCCGAGAACCCCGGCGCGACGGGCGGCGAAGGCGCTGCCGCGGGCATCGCGGGAGCTTCGACGCCCGCCGCGGGCCCGTCCCTCGCCGAGGTGCAGCGCGAGAAGTTCGAGGCCCTCAAGCTCAAGAACGCGAGCAAGAAGGCCAAGCTCGCGACCGCGAACCTCTCCGAGCGGGAGAAGGCACTCGCCGAGCAAGAGACCTCGGTCAAGTCGAAGCTCGCCTCGTACAAGTCGGACCCCGTCGCGGCCCTCGTGGCGGCTGGCTACGACCCGATCGAAGCCCTCGACGCGCTCTCGGCGCACGCGACGTCCACCGTCGAGCCGGCGACGAAGGCCGACCTGAAGAAGGTTGCCGAGCTCGAAGCGAAGCTCGCGAAGCTCGAAGCGGACCGCGAGGCCGAGCGCACCGCGCGCGAACAGGCAGAGCAGACCTCGAAGGCGGCGGCGCACGAGAAGGCGGCCAACGAGGCCTTTCTCGGCGTGCTCAAGGGCGGCGAAAAGTACAAGCCGCTCGAGGTGTGGGGCCCCGAGGAGCTCATCGCCCACGCGAACCAGATCGCCATCACGCTCCAGCAACGGGGCAAGAAGTTCACCTTTACCGATGTTGCCGATGAGCTTCTAGAGGCTCACTCTGCACTCGTCCGCCGCTTCAGTCCTGCGGCCGTCGTCAGCCCGAGCGCATCCGATCCCGCGCCCGCGACCGTAAACGGAGGCCGTCCAGCGGCCCGCACGACGACCACCACGACTACGGCCCAAGAGACCACGCGACCGCGGCAAGAGCGCGAGACGCAAGCGGAGCTGATCGAGCGACTCGCTCGTGAGGCGTCCGTGCGAAAGCTCCGATAACGCACGCGTGAGGTCCGGGCGCCGCGAGGCGGACCATGACCACGACCACTACGACTTTTGCCAACGCCCTCAAACAGGTTTGGGCGAACGGCCTCGAAGACGCACTCTACGCGAACAACCCCGCATGGGCCCTCTGCCCCAAGTCCGAGAACTGGGTAGGGAAGCTCTACTCCTGCGAAATCGACGTCGGCGGGATGAACGGCATCTCGTCCACGTTCGCGAGCGCCAAGGCTCGCAAGAGCTCGTCGCAGCCCGTCGGCTTCGACATCCCCTCGAAGGACCGATTCGGCCTTTGGGGCATCGAGCACAAGCTCACGCGCATCGGTCGCGACGAAGGCGCGGTCGTCGAGGCCGTCGGCTACGAGTCGTCCAAGATCGTAAAGCGCCTCGGCTCGACGTTCGGCCAGATCATCCACGGCAACCACGGCGGGGCCATCGGTCGCCGCTCGGGCGCCCTCGTCGCCGCGGACACGATCGCGCTCTACGACATCGGCGACATCAAGAACTTCGAGCCCGGGGACGCGGTCTTCCTCAGCGCCGGTGACGGCTCCGCGGCCGCCGACGCGCTCAAGGCTGGCGCCGCGCTCATCGTGAAGAGCGTGGACATCACCGCGGCCGGCGTCGGTCAGGTGCAGTTTACCGCGGGCGTCGTGGCCACCGTCGCAACCGCGGCGGCCGACGACTACCTCTTCCGCG
This sequence comes from Myxococcales bacterium, assembly GCA_013297655.1. GTDB lineage: Bacteria > Myxococcota_A > Polyangia > Polyangiales > Polyangiaceae > JAAFHV01. The sequence goes on from JAAFHV010000129.1 coordinate 6,862, forward strand.
ATGGGGACTTCAAGGAGCACCCCGCGGGCCTCGGGTCGTACAACCCGTACACCATCCCGGTCGGCACCTTCTACGGCATGGATCGCACGATCTATCCGATCCGCCAGGCCGGCATCCGCGTCGACGTTTCCGCCGTCCCGGCGATGCTCGACAAGATCAAGGCGTGCCTCGCGCGCGGCTCTGCATTCGGTGCAGACTACACGCACGGCTTCCTTTCGCCGGACGACTGGAACACCCTCGACTCGAACCTCCAGAGCGCGAAGCGCTACGTGGACGAGAAGGCGGTGAACCTCAACGGCAAGAAGGGCGTCGTCGGCTTCACCGGCATCGAGTTCTACACGCACGGCGGGAGCCCGCTCTCGATCATGTGCGACCCGTACGCGAAGAAAGGCTTCTTCCGCGCGGTGAACTACCGCGGATCGTTTGGATACAAGAGCGCCGGCAAAGCGGTCTCGTTCCTCACGATGGACGGCGACAAGGACATGATGATGGAGGAATCCACCAACACGTTCGAGGGTCGCGTCGGCGGGTACGGCAACTTCTGGTGCAAGCGCCCCTTGGACTTGCTCGTCGGAAAGCTGGCCTGAACGTGGCGGGCCCTGCAAAGGGCCTCGCGATGCTGCTCGCCCCGAAAGGGGCGGGCGGTCTCGACGAAGAGGCCGACACCGACGACACCGAAACGGAGACGAGCGACTACGACGACGCCTTCGCGGACGTCGCCGACTTGCTCGACGTTCCCTCCGAGAAGCGCGAAGCCCTCGGGCTCGCGCTCAAGCGCGCCGTGATGGCGTGCATGGGCGAGGAATAAATGGCCCGCGCCCGCCCACTCTCGGAGATCGTAGACGAGGCCTACCGCCTCGCCGACGCCGTCCGCAACGACCTTCGCCACCCGCGCCCTGACGTCATCCGTTGGGTAAACAAGGGCCTGGCGGAGCTTTGGGACATGCTCCTGGAGCGGAACGGGCGCGACTGGTCGCACTCGAGCGCGACCATCCCGCTGACCGGGGCGACGGAATACCCGTTGCCCGCGACCTTCTACAAGCTGATCGCCATCCGGAAGACCCCGGACGGCGGCAACCTGATCCCGTTCGCGCCGGCGCAAGAGGCGGAGCTTCGCGACTCGTCCACTACGACGGGCGCGCCGCTCTTCTACCAGCTCCGCGCGAACGAGCTCGTGGTCCTCCCCGTCGGTTCGTACGGGGAAATTCACCTCGATTTCATCGCGAACTTCGTGGACCTCGCGCTCGAAACGGACACCTTCGACGGGATCGCAGGCTTCGAGGATTACGGCGCGCTCTTCGCTGCGAAAAGAATGGCGATGCGCGACGAGTCGCCCGAGCTCATGGCCATGCTCGACGCGGAGATGGGGCGTCTCGCGGGTCGCGTGCGCGCGATGACGGCGGTCCGTGACGTCGGCGAGCCGAAGCGCGTGAAGGACGTTCGCGGCTCGCGCTCCCATGCGCGGCGCCGCTGGTGGGCCTCGTGAGCGTCGTTTTTCGGCGCGACGGGACCATTGCCGAGGATCCGATCGCGCCGGTGAAGCCCGAGGCCTTCGAGGCCGGCGACTCGCCGCAGCTTCGATCCGAGCAGCTCGGCCGACTTCAGCGCAACGTCATCGAGGCGACTCGTGCGGCCCGCGACCGACACGCGGGAGCTCGGCTCTTCGAGGTGGACACCCCCGCGGGCGGCGGAGCGATCGTCATCGAGCACCGTCTCGGCCGCGTCGCGCGGTGGGCCGTGGTCGATTGGGTCCGCACCGTGCCGGGCGGCACGCACGGACTCGAGCGCTCCGTCGTGGCGGGCGCCCTGAACGACGAAAACACCCTGACTCTGCGCAGCTACGTCGCGGGAGTCGCAACGATCGAGGTGTGGTGATGGAGGCGTTCTTCGACCTTCCGCTCGTGGCCGGCCTCGACGAAGCGGGCCGCGAGGAGTCGCGCGACCCCGCGGCCGGGTTCCGCACCCTCCAGAACACCGAGCAGGCCAAGCGCGGCGCGCTCACGAAGCGCCTCGGCGCGGTCTCCCTCGGGGCTCCCGTTGCCGGCACTCCCGCGTGCCTCGCCCCGCACCGCGACTCGGCGCTCACGCTGCACGACGGGCAAGAGCTCCACGCCTACGCGGCCGGCGCGTGGAGCAACCGAGGGCGGATCCCGATGCTCGCGACCGAGCGCCGCGCGCTCGTTGCCGGTGGCGTGTTCCGCGGCACGACGGTCTACGACGTGGCGCAGTCGAGCGGGTTCCTTGCGGTGCTCTACGAGGGCCCGCACGCGCTATTCGCGATGGTCTACGACGCGAACACCCTCGCGCCGTACCTCGGCCCTGTCTCGCTCGACGTGGGCCTAACCCCCGGCAACGCGGACGTTTTGCAAGAGTTCCGCGCGACGCTCGTCGTCGTCGGGACGAAGATTATTGCACTCTACAACCGTGAGGACGTCGTCGGGCTCACGCGCGAGGACGAGATTCGCTTCCGGATTTTCGATACCGCGAACCCGCTCGGCGGCTGGTCTGCCACCGCATCCCTCATCGGCCCCGGTATCATCAATCTTACGATCGGGCGCTTCCTTTTCGACGCGCGCGGGCTCACCACGCGCTTTGCGATCGCCTACCTGAACGTCGCATTGGGCATCACGCTCGCGACGTACGACGACACCGGTACCCTCGTCGCGAGCCAGAGCGCTTTTGTTGGCGCGCCGGGCACCACGAACACGTTTTCGGTCGACGGGAGCGAGAGCACGCTGCTTTGGATGGCGCGGAGCCGAACGCTCACGAGCGTTGTCGACGTCGAGGCTCACGACCCGTTCACGCTCCTTTCCGCGGGTACGAGCCTCGGAGGCTTCACGTCGCGCCTTGGTGGTGGCGAGCTCACCGAGGGCGTTGGTTCGGTCGCGATGGTCCCGGTCAGCGCCGGCACCGCGAAGCTCGTCGTGTCGGGCACGTGCAACGCGGCGGACTACAGCCGCCCGTGGGTCGGGTGGCTCACGTTCGGCAACTCGGGCGGGGTCACGTTTCCGACCGACGGAACCACCGTCGTGCATCACATCGAGGTCGTAAATAAGCCGTTCGTGCGCGACGGTCGCGCCCTCGTGGCGGTGGCAGCGAGCAACCGCTTCGACACCGTGGCCGTCTCGGAGCCCTTCGAGATCGGCTTCGCGACGAACCGCGAGCGCTGCATGTGGGTCATCGACGTAACCACGTCGCGCGTCGACGACGCGACGCCGCAGGCCTCGCTCGCGCCGCGCGTGAACGGAACGAACGGGATGCTCTACGCGCCCCGCTACCTCCGACAGATGGCCGTGCTTCCGGACGGCGGACACGCGCTCATCTACCCGTCGCTGCGCTCTCCGACGACCGAGGTTCTCGAGCTCGCCGAGCTTCGGAGCGTCACGAAAGACGCGTGGGCGGAAATCGGCGCGACGTCGGTGCACCAGGGGTGGGCGTACGACGGAAACCGACCGCTCGAGATGGGATTCGTGCAGACCCCGCGCGTCAAGTTCGTCTCGAATTCCGCGGGCGCGCTCACGGGGACCTTCCTCTACGTCGCAGTGTGGGAGCACGAAGACAGCGCCGGGAATACCCACTTTTCCGCGCCGTCGCCGCCTATCTCGGTGACCGTCGCAGCGCAGATCGCAAAGCTCCGCGTGACGTCGTGCACCCTGTCGTTCCGAGCTCTCCGCGACTCGCGAGCCGATCGAAAAAAAAAAGCTCTCCGCGACTCGCGAGCCGATCGCGTGCGCGCGGTGCTCTACCGCACCGCCGCGGGCGGGACGACCTACTACCGGTGCGCCGAGACGGACGTCTACGAGCCGGGCGGCAGCCTCGCGAACGGGTACGGCGCGTTCGTTGAGTTCGTCGACGGCATGAGCGATGCGACGCTCACGCAGCGCGCGCGGCTCTACACGCAGCCCGGCACGCCGGGCACGTCGCTCCCTCGACGAAGCCCTCCCGGCCTCGTGCACATCGTGCAGCACGGGGACGTGCTCGCTGCGATTGCAGACGACCGCCGCACCGTCGTGTTCTCCGCTCCCCGCGTCGGCGGAGAGGGCACGTGGTGGCAAGACTTTTTCATCGCCGAGGTGGAAGACACGACGCCGCTCGTCGCGCTCGCGTCGTTCGATTCGCGGCTCGTCGCGTTCACGCGCGGCGGCGTGTGGATGATCGATGGCTCGGGCTTCGCCGAGAACGGCGCGGGAGGCTACAGCATCCCGCAGCGCATCCCGTCCGACGTGGGCTGCTCCGACGCGCGCTCGGTCGTCGTGACCCCCGCGGGCGCGATGTTCCTGTCGGACCTCGGGATCTGCATGCTCTCCCGTGGCGGGCAGGTGGTGTTTTTCGGCGAGCTCGTCGCGACCACGCTCGCGGCGTACCCCGAGGTCACGAGCGCGACGCTCGAGGCCGACCAGGGGCGCGTACTTTTCGCCCTCCGCGCCATCGACGGCACCGGCGCGTGGCTCGTGTACGACTACGTGGCGAACGTGTGGCTCTCGCAGCGCCGAGGCGACCTCGCCGCGTCGACGGCCGCGTGCTCGCTCGGCGGGGCGTACCACTACGCGCTCGCGGCCGCCTCCGTTCACCGCGTCACCCCGGGCACCTACCTCGATGGCCCGTCGTGGGTGGGGCAGACCATCGAAACGGGCTGGATTAAGCTCTCGGGGCTCCAGGGGTACCAGCGGATCCGGCGTATTTTGCTGCGATTTGCGCGCCGGTCGGCCTTCGAGCTCCGCGTGAGCCTCGGCTACGACTACGACGACACCTACACCGAGGTGCGGGACTACGATCAGAGCGACATCGACGCTCTGCCGGCCCCGCAGCTCGTGATTTCGCCCGCCCGCCAGAAGTGTCAGGCGATTCGTGTTAGGTTGGAAGAGCTCGCGCCAGTCACCAGCGAGCTTGCCAGCGGTCAGGGATTCGAACTTGTCGGTGTGCGCCTAGCCTTCGAGGCCAAGCGTCGCCCCGGGTTCTCCGCCTCGCAAAAAGGGTGACGTCATGCCGTTCTTTCTCCCCGCCCTTGCTGCTGCGGGCGTAGCTGCCGCCGCATCCGCGGCCGGTGCCGGTGTCCATGCGGCCGCCACCGAAGCCGCAAACGACTACGAGGGCTCCGAGCACTCCGGATGGGGCAATGAGAACCGCCACTCTGGGAGCGGCGGCCCGCCGACAATCCCCAAGACGGACCCAAAAACGGGAGTGCCCGTCATTGATTTTACGACCGGGCTTCCGGAGATGGTCCCGAACCCGAACTACAAGCCGCCCAGCTCCGGCTACAACGCGGGGAAGTACGAATACGGCGGCAAGGCCGGCATGGCCGACTCGCAGGCCGGCTACTACATGGGGCTCGGCGCGGGCTCGCAGAACCGCATGGGAGCGCAAGCGGACTACACCGCCGCGAACGCCGACCGGCAGAACGCCGCGCTGGCGCGTGCGCAGCAAGACCAGGCGCTAGGCCTCCAGCGCGACGCGGCGATGGGCCTCACCCCGAGCGTTGCCCAGCAGCAGATGCAGCAGGGCCTCGACCAGGCGATGCGCGGGCAGGAGTCGCAGCGTTCAAGCGCGCGCGGCGCGGCTGGCGTCGCCATGGCCGACTACGCGGCCGCCGGCAACATCGCCTCGGCGCAGCAGCAGGTCGGCGTGCAGAGCTCGATCCTCCGCGCGCAGGAGATGGCGCAGGCGCGCGACGCGTACCAGGCCGGCGCGACGGGCATGCGCGGCATGGACTACTCCGCGGCCCAGCAGGCGGCCGGAATGGCGCAGTTCCAGACCGAGCAGGAGATGCGCCAGCGCCAGATGAATGACCAGCGCGAGCTCGGCATGTACGGCGCGGCCGAGGGCATCCGCGGGCAGCAGATGCAGGGCAACCTGCAGCAGCAGTCGGCCATGATGAACGCCTATCTCGAGAACCAACGGCTCTACCAGGCCCGCGAGGCTGGCGAGGCTGCGCAGGCTGGCCAGGCCGTGCAGATGGGCATCGGCGGCGCGGCTGGTGCGGCGTCGGCGCTCGCGAGCGCGTACATGCGACCCGATCCGGGGAAGCCGTGATCGCCTGGGCTTGCACGGGCTGCGGCGCGTGCTGCCGCTCGGTCGACCTTCTGCGCGTCCAGGCGCCAGAGCTCGAGCTCGATTCGGGCGACGGCGTGTGCCGGCACCTCGAGCGCGACACGAACCAGTGCGCGATCTTCGAGACGCGCCCGCAAATCTGCCGCACGTCGGCCGTCCACACCTCGGCCTACCTGCGCTCGAACTGCGAGCGCGTCCACCTTCGCGTTTTCGGCTCGCCGTGGCGGCCGGAGGAGACGACCGATGCCCACCGCTGACGAGCTCGCGCGCGCGCGCAGTGCCCTCCTGGCGCAAGGCTTCGGCGCGCCCCCGCCGGCGAGCCTGATTCCCGGCCTCGCGCCCCCCTCGGCGCCGATGGCCCCTCAGGCGCACATGCCCCCGCCGCCCATGCCCGGGTTCGACCCGCGCGCGATGGCGGCCCCGATGGCTCCCGCGGCCCCGCGCCCGATGATCACGCAGGAGCAGATCGAAGCCGAGGAGGCTCGGCTCGCGCGCGAGAAGTCGCTCCACGCCCCCGGCGCGGCGACGGCGGCGACTCCCGCGGCCGCGCGCTTGATCCTTCAGGCGCAGAAGGACGAAGCCGGGAAGCCCAAGATTTACGGCCCGCCTCCGGAGGCGAACGAGAACGAGCGCCGCGTCTACACCACGAAGCCGATCGAGATGACCGGCAAGGCCCCCGCGGCTCGTGGCGGCGGGGGAGGTGGTGGCGGGACGAACCCGATCGCAGCCCTCACCGCGGCTCGCAAGGGCGACGAGAAGACGATCCTCGGCACCTACGACGCCGAAAAGCAGAGCATCGACGACGCGACCCGGGGCGCTGCGATCCAGACGTCCGAGCGGGCCGACGCGATGGAGCGCCTTGCGCGCGAGCAGGAGACGCGCGCCGCGGAAGAGGCGGCGTACCAGCGCGATTACGAGGGCGTCCGTGCACAATACATGGACGAGTCGAACAAGCTCACGCAGGAGATCCGCGAGTCCAAGGTGGACCCGAACCGGCTCTTTTCCTCGAAGAGCGACGCGGGCTCGTTCGCCACCGCGATTGCGCTCGCCATCGGCGGCGCTGCGGGCGGCATGCTCCAGGCGGTCAAGGGCGGCGAAAACACCTTCGTCGCGCAGCTCAACCGCACGATCGACCGCGACATCGCCGCGCAGGAGACCGCGATCCGGAACAAGAAGGACGCCCTCGGCGCGAAACAGAACCTTTTCGCGCAGTTGCGCCAGTCTCACAACGACTCGGCCACGGCGCGTCTCCAGACCAAGAACGCGATGCTGGAGAGCGCGAAGACCACGATCGAAGCGCAGTCGATTCGCCTCGGCACTCCGGAGCACCTCGCGAACGGGCAGCGGGCGATGACGCTCATCGAACGTCAGCAAGCCGATCTGAAGCGCCAAATCGACGCGGCGGCAGAAGCGGGCGCCATCAAGCAAGCGCAGGCGGCCGCGGGCGCGCGTGCGGCCGAGGAGGAGCGTCGCTTCAAGCGCGGCGTCGAGCTCCAGAAGCTCGCGAACGAGGGCCGCAAGCTCGACATCGAGGAAGCGAAAGAGACGGGCGGCAAACTCGGCGAGAAGTTCGTCGCGACGGATCACATTGTCGACGCCCAGGGCAACAAGATCCCCACGGGTTACGTGGCACGCTCGGCCGAGGTTGCGCAGAAGCGGACCGACGGCCTCACCGCGGCGAAGAAGGTCTCGCAGCTCTACCAAGACGCGATCGACGAGCGCGAGCAGCAGGGTAAGCTCGGCCGGCTCACGTCGCGCAACGAAGGCTCGATCGTTGGCACTCCCGAGTGGAAGACACGAAACACCGCGCGGCGAAACGCGATCCTTCTCGCCAAGAAAGAGATCGACCACCTCGGTGCGCTCTCTGGCTCCGACCGTGAACTCGAAGATCCGGGCGACATGAATGCGATGGATCTCATCGGAGATTCCACGACCGACCGACTCCGCGCGCAAAAGAAGATCGTCGACGACGCGATCAAGACCGAGACCGAGCAAGAGGGCGGCGCCCGTTACGCAAAGCAGATCGGGCCGAACGGGCGAGAGGTTCTCGTGCCTCTCGGGGCACTTAACGCGCCCGTGAACGACCGCGCCGTGCAGCGCCTGAACCCCGACGGAAGCCCGAGGCGCTGATGGCTGACGCACCCGTCGCAATCGTCGAGCAAAGTGGCGTTGTCTCGTACGTACGACCGCAAGACGTAGCGGCCGTCCAGTCCGAGGGCGCCCGCCTTGCTACGCCCGCCGAGGTCACCGACTCGCAGAGTCGCTCGGGCCTCGGCGGAGCGGTCGCTACGGCCGACGGGTTCGTCCGAGGCGCGACGTTCGGCGCCTCCGATTACCTCCAGGTCGAAGGCACACGCGCGCTTCAGGGCGATGCCGCGGCGGCTCGGATCGCAGAGCAAACCGAGAGCCTGAAGCGGGTTCACGGCGAGATGGCCGGCCTCGCCGAGCTCGCGGGCGGGTTCGCTCTTCCCGTGCCTGGCGGCGGTGCGGTGCGAGGCGTCGCCGAGGGCGTGGGCATGGGCCTCGCGGGCGCGGCCGAGCGTGGCTTCGGCAAGGGCGCGCTTTCCTTCGCGGCCGAGCACGTACTCCCTGGCGCTCTCACCGGGGCCTACGACGGGGCCGTGATGGGCGCGGGCTCCGCGCTCTCCGAGGCGGCGCTCGGCAACGAGCAGGTCACCGGTGAGAAGCTATTTGCACACGCGGGCAAGGGCGCCATCTTCGGCGGCACCCTCGGCGGCATCCTTGGTGCCGGAACCGGCGCGCTTCAAGAGCGATTCCGGCCCGGCGGGCTCACCGCGGCGATCGAGCGGACGGGTACACGCGACGCGGAGGCGATCGAGGCGGCCGTGGTTCGCGGGGAAGAGCGCGCGGCGCAGGCGGCGGGCCTCCCCGCGGCGGCTGCCCGTGGCGAAGGTGTGCTTGCGGCAGCCGCGAACCAGGCGGAAGAGCAGGCCTTTAAGGCGACCGGCGCAAAGATCGCGGACTACCAGAAGCTCGGCAAGACCAGCGAGCGCCAGGCCGAGCGGGTCTCGGGCATCGGTCGCCGGCTCATCGACGAAGGGATCGTGACCCCGTTCGCCTCGAAGGCCGAGATGGCCGAGCGCGTGACGGCGAAGGTCAAGTCGGTTGGGGAGGAGCTCGGCTCGCTCCGCGGCGAAATCGAGGCGACCGGCGCGAAGATGGACACGAAGGTGTTCGCGGATCGCGTCGCCGAGGAGGTGTTCAACCCCCTGAACGCGCTGCCCGGCACGAAGTCCGAGGCCGGCGCCGTGTACCAGTACGTCAAGGAATTTGCCGAGCTTGGGGGCGACCGGATCGACCTCAAAACCGCGCACGAATTTCGCGTGAAGCTCGACGAAAAGCTGAAGTTCGACAAGCTCTCGGCGGGCGCGACGACCGAGGCCTTGCGCCAGGTACGGACCATCCTCGAAGACGAGATCACGAAAGAGTCCACGCGCATCGCGGAGACCATCGAACGTCCCGGATTTGCTCAGCAATACGCGACCGCGAAGGCTGCGTATTCCGACCTGAAGACCGTCCAGAAGATCCTAGGCAAGGAGACCGCTCGCGAGGGCGCGAACCGGGCGATTTCCCTCACGGACACGATCGCAGGCGCGACCGCGTTCGCGACCATGGGCCCGCTCGGGCTCCTCGCCGCGGGCGCGAACAAGGCCATGCGCGAGTACGGCAACACGCTCGGCGCGACCGTGCTCGATCGGGTGACCAAGTTCGAGGGCGCCCAGCGCGCCGCGCAGGCCATCGACGAAGCGATCGGCAAGGGCGTCCAGGCGTTCGGGAAGAGCGGCGGGAAGGCGACGAAGGGCGGCCTCGCGCTCCCTCGCGTCTCGACCGCGCAGGCCGAGAGCGTGGCGAAAGCCGTGCTCACGAATCCCGACACGCTTACGAGCCGCATCACCGAGTTCGTCGGCGGGAAGCTCTCCGACGCGGCGCCGGCCGTCGCCAACGAGGTGCGGCAGACCGCGACGCGCGCGATGTTGTTTTTGCAGCAGAAGGCGCCCCACGAGCCGCAGCCGATCTCGCCCTTGCAGCCGAACGCGGGCAACCGTCCGCCGAGCCGGATGGAGCTCCAGAAATTCTCGAAGTACGTGGAGGCCGTTCAAGACCCCACGGTGGTTGTCACCGGCATCCAGTCGGGACACCTCTCGCGCGAGCACGTGGAGGCCGTGAAGGCGGTTTACCCGAAGCTTTACGCGGTGATGCAGGGCCGCTTGCAGGACGAGATCGCGAAGCTCCCGAAGCAGCTCCCGTACCCCACGCTCGTCGCGCTCTCGGTGCTCTTCGACGCCCCGATGACGAAGGGCATGGAGCCCGCCATGGTGCGCGGTTTTCAGCAGCAATACGCGCCGCCCGGCGCGAAGGGGAAGGGCGGCAAAGGCCCGATGGGGCCGGCTCCGCTGCACATCCCGAAGAACCTCGACGTTCGCCCGATCCTCGCGGCGAACAGCCTGGCGACCCAACGAATCGAACGGGGCACGTGATGGACGACGCAGCGAAATACATGGTGACGCAGGGCGTGCTCGGGGTGTGCTGCCTCGGGCTCACCTCCGCGTGCGTCTACCTCTTCCGCGCGCTCCGCGAGGAGATGGCCGCGCGACTCGCCGACGCGAGGAGCTTCCTTGACCGCGCGCTCGAGCTCCAGGGCAAGGCCTACCAGGCGATGGAACGCCTCGCCGACATCACTGAAGCCATCACGAAGAAAGGCCCCCCTACGCCATGACTTCTCCCCCCAAAGGCCGTTCCGGCGAGCACAAGGTCGTGATCGATTTTCGCGCCAAGATGGCTTCGATCTCGGACCACACCGAGCCGGACTTCGACGGCGTTCTCGAGCGCGCGCGCGAAGCGTGCGAGAAAATCTCGACCATCCCCGCCCCGCCCGATCCCGAGGCCGCATGAGCCCCTCCCTCGACGACACGGTAGCGAAGCACGACTCGCAGCTCGGCGCCGTCATGGGCGTGCTCACACGCATCGACGCGCGCACGACCGCGACGCACCGACTCGTCGTGGCGAGCAGCATCCTCGGACCGCCCCACCGCGCCACGCTCGGAATCTCGACCATCTCGTTCCTTCTCTCCTGCGTCGCCCTCGGCGTCGCCCTCGGAGCCTGCCGATGACCTCCCTTTACGATGGCGCCTTCTCGGCCGCACGAGAGCGCAACGAACGCGAACGCAGCGAGATTCGGGAGCGGCAACGCGTGCGCACGCCGCCGCCCCGCGACCCGTTCCACTTCCGCGAAGGCCTCGCGATGCTCGTCGTCCTTTGCCTCGCCCTCGCGTGCACGCGGTGCCAACCGCGCACGCCCGAGCAGGCCGAAGCGGCGTACACCGCCGAACAGACGGCGTGCGTCGTCGATTGCCACGCGCGCCGAGAGCCCATCTCGTGCGTTCGCGCGTGCCGCGAGGCTTCCGATCGCAAGTGGGGAGTCGGCAAATGAGCCTCGCCGGAGACGCCCTCGAAGCGGGCATCGCGATCGCCGAAGCTCTCTTGAAGCACGCGGGCTCGGAGGAAGAGGCGCGCAAGCTGCTCTCCGCCGCTGGAGCTCGTCGCGGTCGCCTCGCGGCCGACGCGCTCGAGGTCGCGCTCTACGACGAGAAGGGCAACCCCCGGTGAGCGTCCCCGTCGGATCCTACATGGTCGGAATGGGCGCGCCCTACGTGCTCCCGTACCGCTGCGACAAGCGGGCCGGCGACACGTGGGACCCGCTCGCCGTCACTGGCGCCACGATGGAGCTCCGCGACCCGAACGGCGTCGTAAAGCCCGTCGTGGTGACCGTCTCGAACATCTCCGCGGCGGGCGTCACGGTCGAGCGCGCGCTCGCCGAGGCGGACCTCGACGTGGCCGGCTCTTGGGTGTGCACGCCACGCCTGACCATTCCGAGCGGCACCGTCTTGTGCGACCCCGTGGCGTTCTACGTGCGGGGCAAATTCGAGCCCTGAGGAACAACGACCATGGCCAAATTCGCAGCAGCATTCAACAAAGGCGCAGCCTCGGTGCAATCCGTCGGCATCCTATGCGCCGCAGCCGCCAGCCCTCGCCGGGCCAAGGTCGGCTTCTACCAGCTCGCGTGCGCGGCAGCCCCGGCCGACGCGACGTTCGATCACATCGTGCAGCGCTGTACGACGGTCGGCACCGCGACCGCCGTCACACCGAACGCGAAGGACCCGGCCGACACCCTCGCGAGCACGATCCAAGTGCGCGGCACGTGCACCGCAGACCCGACGCTGACTGCGGCGGCTTTCCTCGCGCGTATCCCGTTCAACCAACGCACCTCGTACCAGTTCTACGCCGCCCCCGGCGACGAGCTGCTCCTGCCGGCGACGGCAAATAACGGCTTCATCATCGGCCTTTCGGCCGCTTCCACGACCGACTTCTCGGGGTCGGTCCACTACGACGAGCAGTGACCATGATCGATCCTCGCTGGACCCTGAACACCCCCAAGCCGGTCGCCGCAGAGAAGCTCGCGGCGTCGCTCCGTGCCACGGTCGAAGACGAGAAGAAGCTCGCCGAGGCGCGGCACACGATCGACCTTGCCGAAGGTCGCGCCGTCGCCGCCACCCCGGACGAGCTCGAGCTCGCGCTCCGCGTCCACGCGCAGCGCGACAAGGCGATCGAAGCCGCGGGCATCATCGCCTCGGCGGCGGATTCGCCTTACGTCCTCGCGTCCCTTTCCGGGCACGTCGACCCTGACCACTCCGACGGCATCGAGGAACGCATCGCCGTCTACGTGGACAGCGCACCGTGAGCCGCGCCCGCAGCTACGTGGTCACGACCGACGCCAACGGCAAAAAGCACGAGGCGAACGCGTACACCTGCGGACACTGCAACCGGATCGTGGTCACCGATCGGACCTCGCCCATGTCGGGCTGCCGCATGTGCACAAAGCTCATTTGCCCGAGCTGCGATCAGCGCGGCTCGTGCACGCCCTTTGAACGCCGCATGGAGATTGCCGAGGCGCGCGCGCGTTCTCGGCGCTCCATGGGCGTGTGAGGTGGCCGGCGTCCCGTCGACCATCTTCGGTGCGGCCCTTCGCCGGCACTTCCTAGAGGCGTACGCGGGCGGCACGTGGGCGGACGACACCGGCACGCAAAACGCGGTGCAGGCCACGGCGGGGCAGCGGCCGACGACCACCACGATCGGACCGCGCACCTACCTAACGTTCGACGGCGCGAACGATGCGATCGGCGGCGGCACGGCGGACGTTTCGAGCGGGATGCTTTGCGTGGGCTTCCGGATGCGCTCGAGCTCCGTGCTCACCGCGGGAGGCTGCTACCTCGTCGCGCACGGATACAGCGGCTTCGCGTGGGGCGTCGGCGTCAGCAGTGCCGGCAACGGGCTCGTGGGCATCACGAACAACGCGGGCACCTTCGCGCACTCGAACGCGGACCTCGCGGACGGCACCCCGCACAACGTTATTTGCTCGATCGGAACGACCTACGGCGCGCGCGTCTACGTCGACGGCGTGCTCCAGACGGTCGACGTCCCGGCCATGACGGCCGTCGCCTCGGATGGCGGCGTGGACCTCGTCGCGGTGGGCGGCCTCCTGTTCGGCGACGGGACCTCGACGGTCTTCAATTACCCCGGCGACATCGGGAACGTGTGGATCGCCGAGTACGAAATCGACACCGCCGAAATGGCGGACCTCGACGCCTACCTGACCGATTGGGCCACCGCGCTCCCGTTCGTTCACCCGCTCGCGGCGCGGCCCCGTCCGGCCGCGCGTCGCGGACCCGTGGCGAGGCTCGCGCAGCGTCCCCCGATGCTGCCCGCGGTCGCGTCGACCCCCACGGCCTTCGGGCTCGTGCGGCCGGCCCGGCCCTTCGTTCGCCCCGTCGTCGAGCCTCGCGCCGTGCTCCCCACGCCGCGCGTGATCGCAGCGGTGCCCGTCCTCCCGCAGCGGACCGGCCGGCCCTTCTTCGGTCGCCCTCGGGTTCCGGCGACGACGCTCGGCGAGATGCCGCTCTTCGTCCCGCCGAGCATCACGTTCTCGGGCTTCGTGTCGCGCCCCACGACGACGATGCCGCAGCGGATCGCCGTGATCGCCCAGGGCCCGAACGCCCCGAGCTACCTCGAGCTCGTCGCGATCCTCGGCCCCACGCTCCGCGGTGCGGCCCGGTCGCCTCGCGCGCTCGCCGGCCACGCCGTGCAGCCGGTCGCGCTCCGCGGACGCGCCCAGACGCCCAAGACGCTCGCTGGCGCGGCCCCTACGCCCCGGACCCTTCGCGGTCGCGGTCGCGTTCTTTCCCAGCTCTCCGGAGGTGCAACGTGACGAATCGAGCTTTGATGATCCCGGGCTTCGTCGACGCCCTCGACGTCTCCCAAGTGCAGCGCGTGACCGACGCAAAGCGCGTGTATGATGCAGGCTTCCGCGTCGCTTGGGCCAAGTCGAGCGAGGGCGTGGGCTACTGCGATCCCAAGGTCCGCGGCTTCCTCGCCGAGCTCGAAGGGGCCGGGCTCCTCGTTTCGATTTACTCGTTCGTGCGCATTTCGCAGGGCACGCCGCAAGCGCAGGCGGAGAAGCTCTTCGCGTGTGCGGGCGACGTCTTCCGCACGAAGGTCATGCTCGACCTCGAGAGCGCCGCGAAGGGCGTGCCTGCGACGCAGCTCTGCGATTTCGCCGAGGCGTTCGTCGAGCGCGTGCTGGAAGAGGGCATCTCGACACCGACGCTCTACACCTACACGTCGTTTCTGCGCGAGCGGCTCATGCCGGAGATCGCAAAGCGCCCCAAGCTCCTCGCTCTCGACCTCCACATCGCGCAGTACCGCTCGACGTCCGCGCCTTGGGCCCCCGCGTCCTACGCCGACATGCCGCGCGGCCTCGGCCCGTGGGGGCGCGACTGGAAGGCCTGGCAATACTCGGGGAACGCGGGCTTTCCCATCGACGGCATCGAGGGCGACTGCGATCGCAACCTCATTCGCGGCACGCCCGCCGAGGTTCGCGCGTGGATGGGGTACCCGCCCGAGGGCTTTGAGCCCGACATGGGCGGGACGGTGCACCCGCGCGTGCCGCTCGGGCGCCCGGCGCTCGACGACTAGGGCCGCGTCAGGGCATCCGCCCACCGCCGAGCCTCGGCGCACGCCGCATCGAGCACGCCATCCCGAAGCGCCACCGCGAGAGCAAGGGCGAGCACCTGCCCCGCCGCGAGCCCGTAGCGCTCGGCGAGCGCATCGAGCTGCTCTCGCTGGTGAGGCGGCAGCCGCGCCGCGACGACCTTGTTTTTCCGTGCGCTCTCGGGCTGCGTGGCGTCGCCCTTGCGGCGCTTCGTCGTGGCCATGGTAGGCTCCTTTCGCGTCGAAAGGGCGCCTCCGGGGTCTCCGGGGCGCCCTGGTGGCGTCGCTCCCCCGGGCCGTAGTGGGCTGCGGGGGAGGTTTTTTCAGGCGTAGTTGGCGAGCACCGCGGCGTAGTCGAACGACTCGAGGTAGTCGCTCCAGTCGTCGCCGTAGGCGGGGCGCCCGTCGGCCGTGCGGACCGCCTCGGCAAGCCCGTCGAGGGCCGCGCCAGGGTCCTCGCAGTTCAGGTAGCCGCCGACGTTGTGGTTCGCGAGGTAGGTGCGGATGTCGGTCTTGCTGTTGATGTTTTCCATGATGGTCTCCTCTGTCGCCGGGTTAGTGCGCCGTCGACTCCAGGCATTCTAATGCACGGGTAAACCCGTGCAAGCTCGCGAGCGAATTTAGTTCCTATCCGTGGGAAATTTGGCTCTAGAAATCTTGAGGGCGGACATCCAGATCGGCTCCTCGTACGCCTGGCCGGCGCGTCACTTGTCGATCGTGAGTCGTTCCGTTTTCTTGCCCACGAGCCCACCCCTCGGCCCGTAGGTGCGCACCACGGCGGAGATACTCCGGTCTCCCGCCTCTCGCGCCACGGCGAGGCGGTGGCGCCCGTCGGTGAGCACCGTTCGCCCGTCGTGGTACCGCGCGACCTCGATGGGGCGCATGCGCTGCCCGCTCGCACGCTCGGAGCGGACGCGGGCGAAGCTGTCGGCCCGCATGCCGTCCTTCGCGACGGTCTGGATCTGCGACGTCGAACGGAGACGCGGTGCGTCCACGATCGCCGGCACGTGCGTGTGCCCCGCGGCCCGCGCCGCCGCGATCCGGTGGTTGCCGTCGCTCACGGTGTACCCGCCGCCATCGGCCTTCAGGAGCCGCACCGGAGGCATCGCGGCACCCGACGCGATGCCCTCGCTCGCCCGCGCCAGCTTGCCAGCGTCGTAGGCCGCCGCGTCGCGGACGCTTGAAATGGGCACCATGCGCAGCTCGACGTCGCCGAGCCGGCGCACCGTCTCGCGGGCCGCCGCGCTGTCCACGCGGTAGACGCTCGCGGCCCCGCCTTTGGGCAGGAACCCAACACGAGCCCCTTCGCTGCTTCCGCCACGGCCGCCCATCAGGCTGCCCTCCGGTCGGCGATGGTGTTCGCGGGGAAGTAGTGCACACGCCCTACGAGTCGGGCGGGAAACGCACCGCCGACGCCAACACCTGCGCCGTCCACGCATCTCGCGAGCCACTCGGGAAGCACGCCTCCGACGACGACCACGCGACTCGGCGCAATAGCGACGACCATCGCCTCACAACCCGCGCGAAACGCAGCCTCGAAGCGGGTCGCCCCGTACGCGCTGATGGCGACCGACCCCCCACGAGCGAGACCGGCGAATGCGAAGCTAAACGTCTCCGGCCCTGCCCACGACACCGCGGGAATGACCCGTGCGCCGAGCTCGTACATCGTTCGCGCGAGCCAGCGGCTCCGGTAGGTGTTCCAGAGGCACGCGGCGAGCGGCCAGTCGGTGTACGAGCTGAAATCCGCCGAGCAGACGACCCGGCCCTCGAAGTGGCGGCGGTAGCGGTCCGGGCTCGTCCACACCGGCTCGAAGCGGGTGTCGTCCACGAACATGTGCAGGCCGTCGCCCTCGGCCGCGCGCTTGCGGTTCGGCCAGGCCACGAAGCGAGAGGGCAGCGGCCCCTCGTAGGCGGGCACCTCCGGGATGCCGTAGGCGCAGTGCGAGGGGTAGACGGTCGCCGTGTTGAGCGTGTCGATGCGCCCCCGAGCGGGGTAGCGGCCGCCGTGCGAGCTTTGGTACCTGGGTGGTACCTGGTTCGGCGCCGACCCAGCAAAAGCCCGAGCGTTAGACGGAACAGCCTGCGGATTGAAAATCCCCGTGTCGGCGGTTCGATTCCGTCCCTGGGCACCCGATCGAGTCTCCCGTGAGCATTCCGGGCCGGCTGAATGGCAGAGAGAGCCGCGCGGGTTCATCGAGCCCCATCGAGCCCCGCGGTGCGTCGACGTTAGGCGTGCGCGCTCGCCACGACCGCGGGGCGCGTCGAACTCCATCGTAGACCGCCGTGGGCGTCGCAGGAGGATGCATAGCGCATGGAGTTGCGCGCGTGCGAGGAGGATGCAGAGTGCACGGTCCTTGTCCGTGGCGCGGCGCCCGTGTTCCGTGGAGAGTGCCTTTTTCCAGTCCCGGGCGGGGCGCGTTGCCTCGCGACACTCCGCTCGATCCGGGTCATAGTAGGCGCATGAAAAAGCTGTCCGCGCTCTTCGCCTTGGCCCTCGTCGGCTCGGTCTCCCGCGCCGCCCTGGCCGCCCCGGGAGACACGCTCGCCGCCGGCGATCCGGAGACGTTGTTCAACGTCACCGACTACGTGTCGACGGGCACCTCGCTCATCACGAGCATTCGGTTCCTGCCGGACGGACGCATGCTCATCGGCGAGAAGACCGGCGCGCTCAAGCTCCGCGAGGCAGACGGCACGATCAAGACGCTCTACACCTTCGCGGTCACCACCAACTCCGAGCAGGGGCTCATCGGCCTCGCGGTTCAGCCCGACTTCGCGACGTCGAAGCGCATCGTCGTCTACTGGACACGGGCGGACTCGGTCGGCGGCTCGGCGGCGAACCGCATCAACGTGTCGAGCTTCCAGCTCAACGCCGACGACACGGTCGATTTTGCGAGCGAGCGCATCTTGGTGAAGGACATCACCGCCCCCGCGAACCACGACGGCGGCGCGCTCTCGTTCGGCCCCGACGGCCTCCTCTACGTCGGCGTCGGCGACAACGGATGCAACGAGAGCGTGCCCGGAACCGGCCTCCACCAGAACCTGCGCGGGACGGCGATGAACGTCGCGACCGGCAAGGTGCTCCGCGTCGCGGTGGACGGCAGCATCCCCGCCACGAACCCCTTCGTGAGCACCACGGGCAACATTACCGGCAAGAGCCTGCCCTCCGGCTCGTGCGTCCGCGAGTCGAGCGCCACGTTGCCGATGACGAGCGAGCCCATCCGCAAGGACATCTACAGCGTCGGCTTCCGTAACCCGTTCCGCATCTGGGCCGACCCGAAGACCGGGTTCATCTGGGTCGGCGACGTGGGGGAAGTGACGTACGAAGAAATCGACGTCATCAAGGCGCCGGGCAAACACTTTGGCTGGCCGTTCATCGAGGGCAAGGTCGGCTCCGCCGGCTCGGGCCCCAACCCCGCCACGAAGTGCAGCGAGGTCGTGCCCGCGACGGGCGATTGCCTCGATCCGGCGCACGTCTACGGCCACCTCCCGGCCAACGCGAACGGGAGCGTCACCGGCGGCGTCATCGTCGACTCCTGCGAGCTGCCGAAGGCGTACCGGAATACGTATTTTTACGCTGATTTCGTCGCCCGCGAGCTCTACTCGATCACCGCGAACGCCGCGCGTGACGGGGTCGTCGAGGCCTCGAAGAAGACGTTCATGAGCTTCGCCGGCAACGCGAACGTGGGCCCGACCGAAATCGTGAGCGGCCCCGACGGCGGCATCTACGTGTCGATCCTCGGCGCCGGCGCGAACTCGCGCGTTCTTCGCATCTTCCCGAAGACCGTGGTCCCCGATCCGGAGTGCAACGCCAAGGCCGACGCGGGCGCCGACGGCGGCCCCGGCCCTGGCCCCGGCCCGCAACCCGGCACCGACGGCGGGCCTACCCCCGGCGCCGATGGTGGCTCCCTCGGTGACGGCGGAGCGGCCGCGGGCGAGAGCGAGGACAGCGGCTGCGGCTGCGAGACCGTAGGCTCACGCGGGAGCTCCGCGGCGCTATCCCTGTTCGCACTCTCGGGTCTCGCCCTCGCCGTCGCGCGCCGTCGTCGCAACCCGCGCTGACGCGAGGATTCGTCACGGTCACCCGCGTCGAGAGGCCGCGCTTCCTTCGTGAGGCGCGGCTTCTTTTGCGTCTCGACGGAGGCTCACGCGCGCACGCGTGGAGGCCCGAATCGATCCGAGATCGACCTTGGG